>NZ_JBEZLA010000035.1:0-80010 GCF_040651925.1 Streptomyces sp. NPDC048349
TCCGCGACCCCGACATCAGATTCGTCAGAACCTGCGACCCCATGTCGAACTTCATCCCACACCCCCGCACACTCGATCGACCGTAAGTATGTCCACTCCGATCAACCTACATCGCTCTATCAACCAGCAACGCGCCACTTGTAACGCACCTATGACAAACCGACAGGGGCGATACGCGTTCTTCAGCCCAGGTAGTCGGCGGCGCCGAGCCGGGGCAGGCTGGCCCAGGTCCGGGTCCCGCCGCCGGGCTCGCGGGAGTCGCCGAAGCCCCAGGCCCCGCCGCAGTCCCGGACCACCGCCCCCATGAGCCGCAGGGCTGCCCGCCGGCGGGCCTCGCAGTGGGCGGCCAAGCGGGGGTGGGCGTGGGGCGGGTGGCCGTCGTAGACGGTCAGCCGGAGCGAGTCGTCGCGGTAGCGGACGGAGAGGTACAGGGCACGGCCCGGGTCCAAGCTCCAGGCGGCCGCCACCAGTTCGCCGGTGACTTGTACGGCGGCGGGTGCCAGGGGGTCGAGCCGGTAGGCGTGCAGGACGGACCGTACGGCTGCCCGCGCGATCTGGGCGCTGTACGGGGCTCCGGGCACGGTCAGGCTGCACGTGAGGGCGTCGAGCGCGGGCGGCTCGTCACCGACGGGCTCGGGCGGGGAGACGGGGCAGGCGGTGAAGGCGTGGCTGGACATCGAGGACTCCCTGAGGTCGGAGGTGACTACGGCGAGTTCGACGCGCACGGATGGCTGACGCGGGCGGGGAGCGTGGCTCGTCGCCGAGGCCCGAGCATGCTGCGGCGATGCACTTCAACTCCGTTGCGTAAGCGGTGCAATTCCTAAAGTATCGACAGGCGGGCCTTATTTGGCCCGCCCGACGGCAGAAATCATCCGTACGTGGCCAGAGCGGCTGCCGGCACGCCAGACTGCACGCCATGACCGCGAGGACCGCCCCCACAGAGCGTCAGAAGAGGCTGGGGCATGAGCTACGCAGGATGCGTACGTCGGCCGATCTCTCAGCCGAGTACGCGGCCGGGCTGCTCGGCGTCGACCGAGGAGCCATCTCAGCCATGGAGTCCGGCACTCGTGCCATCTCCGCCGAACGGTTGCGAACCCTGGCCGTCAACTGCGACGTGACCGATGAGGAGCACCTCGCGGGCCTGGCGGCGATGGCGGCGCCAAGTCGTGGATGGTGGGACCGATACCGGGGTCAACTACCCCAAGGATTCCTGGACATCGCGGAACTGGAGGCACACAGCAGCCGGATGCGGGGCGCCTTTTCGGTGCACATGCCGGGTCTCCTCCAGACCTCGGACCACGCACTCGCCGTGTTCCGCATGGTCGTCCCTCAATTGCCGGAGCGGGAGATCGCGCTGCGGCTGGCGTTTCGCGTCGAACGCCAGCAGGTGCTGGACGGCACTGACACGCGTCCGTTCGTGGCGATCGTGCACGAAGCCGCCCTGCGGATGCAGTTCGGCGGGCCTCGGGTTCTGCGCGGTCAGCTGGAGCACTTGCTCGACCGGTCGGCGCAGGGGAACGTGACCCTGCGCGTCATCCCGTTCGAAGCGGGCGGATTCCCGGGCGCGGGCCAGACCGTCCTCTACGCGGAAGGCCCCACCGCACAGCTCGACACCGTCCAGGTCGACAACTCGCACGGACCCGACTTCTTTTACGCCGACGCACAACTCGCCAAGTACCGCGCACACTTCGACGTGCTGGAGAAGCTGGCTCTGTCCCCAGAGGAGTCCAGGGGGTTCATCCACAACATCGCCGACCAGCTGTGAAAGGGAACTCCATGCCTGATGTGATCTGGGAGGAGCCGTTCTGTGGTGAGGGAAACTCTTGCTACCGAATAGGCGTGGACGGCGGCGGGAACAGCTACATCGCCGTCGCCGGCCGGGAGGACGCGTACCTCACCGACTCGGCGGACGCGCTCCGTCAGCTGATCCGGGACATCAAGGCGGGCAAGGCCGATCACCTGCTGGCCGACTGAGCCCGCCGGTAGCGAGGGTGCCCGGCGGGGTCGACGTTGGCGTCAGCCGCCCGCGGAGCTGGGTAACGCGATCTCGACGCAGCGGTTCTTGCGGTTCATGCGGCACTCGACGGAACCCGCGCTCACACTCGTCACGGCAAATTGGTCGAACCCTCCTGCATCGCGTTGACCGCGGCCTCCCACGTCTCCACCGCTGCCGCTCGTGGGTCAATGACGCAGCGATCACGCAGAGCCACGAGAGGGGCTGAACGCGAAATCGATGACGCCGGTCGGCTCTTCGAGATCACCGGTTCACCGGGCCACCCGCTTGCCGAGTCGGTCCGCCTTCCTCTCGGCATCAGATCCGTATCATACCGGGCAATAGTCACGGGCCGGGCCGGTTGGCATCCGCTGCCGTGGCCCTCCCGTCCGGTGCATCACGTGTCGAACTCGCCCACCCAGGAACGGTCCAGAAGACGGACAGGAAGGTACTCGGACTCGACCTCGATGGGGAAGCCTGCGTCGTACGCGAGGCATGCGATGGCCAGCGGCCCGAGGGCCAGAAACCCCGCGATGTCCCCCGAACGCTCCGGCGTACTCCAGTACGCCTTATGGAGTTCCAGAGCCTCCACGAGCGCCTCGTTGAACCCGTCGTGGTCCTTGCGCAAGAACTGGTAGAAGAGGTTGATCGGCGGGTACAGCACGCACTGGAGCAGATCGCGCGGCGCGATCGTCGCGATGTCCGGATGGGATTGCTCGATGGCCGCCGTCAGCTTCTCCGGCAGCCCCGGCTGCTCACGCCAGTACGTCTGCAGGGCGTCCACCCAGTGGTAAACGTACTCGTCGCCCTCGGCACCGGACGACCGCAGGAGATCGAGCGGAATCTGGCACATCGCGTCCATGCGAGGCTGATCCCGGCAGATGATGACGAACCACAGTGCGGTCAGCCAGTTGCCGGCATTTGCGTAGAACTGGGGGCCCGTGGCATTGATGGTGCGCACCTCGTGTGCGATGCGCGCCTCAACCGAGCCTTCAATGATGGAGGCGGCTGCAAAGGCCGCCGCGCCCATCTGCATGGCGGAAACGGTGGCATCCCACGTGGCGAAGCGGTTGCCGCGCGGGTTGAGGACCTGGTTCGTCTGCACCTGCAGGAGTGCCTCGTTCAGCGCCATGCCGACGATCGCAGGCGAGGCGTCCAGATTCTGGATGCTCGTCTCGAACTCCTCGGCCAGGCGCTCGGTGACCTGCTCGTCGACCGTAGGAATGGCGTGCCGCTCCACAATCACCGTCACGGATTGCTCCTGTTAGTGCCCTCGAAGAAGAAGTCTTCCTCTTTGAATGTTCCGACATTGAATCGGCGACTCTTGAAGCCCCCATAAGTCGGCCCGTCGGAGACACCTTTGACGAGGATGTATTCGACCTTATCCGCTATGAGCGCCTTCTTCAGATCAGTGTACAACTTGAGCTCGGCGACATCTCCGTTCTCCGCTCTCTTCCACATCTCGTTCATGATGTCCAGGAAGTACTCACGCGAGCCCTGCTTCGCCTTGTATCCACTCGGCAACGTACGCTCGTTGATGCCCGTGCCGATGTCGCTCTTCGCTTCGATGACGGCGAAGTCCTCGTCGCCCTTGCGCCGCCAGACTTGATCGAACTGGTCGTTTCCGTTCTTGGGGCCGGCGGTCGGCTCCCACTTCGCTCCCTGCGGATGCAGTTCGGTGGGGCGCGGGTGGCGAAGGCACAACTGGAGCACTTGCTGGCCAAGTCCGAGCAGGACAACATCACCGTCCTCGCCATCCCGTTCAGCGCGGGCGGCTTCCCCGGTTCTGGACAGACGCTGACCTATGCCGAAGGGCCCGTACCTCAACTCGACACCGTTCAGGTCGACAGCACGCACGGACCGGAATGCCTGGATGGCGAGGCACAGTTGGCCAAGTACCGCGCGCACCTGGGATGGATGGAGAAGATCACCCTGTCTCCGCAAGGCACAAGGGACCTCATCCACTCCATCGCGCAGGAACTCTGAGGGAGCATTCATGCCGGACATCACGTGGGAAGAGCCGTACTGCGCCGAGGGGAGCGCCTGCTACCGAATAGGCGTGGACGGCGGCGGCAACAGCTACATCGCCGTCGCCGGCCGGGAGGACGCGTACCTCACCGACTCGGCGGACGCGCTCCGTCAGCTGATCCGGGACATCAAGGCGGGCAAGGCGGATCACCTGTTGGCCGACTGAGCCCCTGCGGGGGGGGCGCTGTGTGTCAGCCGCCCGCGGTGCGGGGGAAGGTGATCTCGACGCGGCGGTTCTTCTTGCGGCCTTCTTCCGTGCCGTTGTCGGCGATGGGGTAGTCCTCGCTGTACCCGCGGACGTCGAAGACGACGCCGGGGTTCGTCACGGTCTTGGCCAGCTCGGCCTGGACGGCGTCGGCGCGCTGCTTGGAGAGTTCCTTGCCGTGTTCGTAGCTGCCTTGGTCGTCGGTGAAGCCGAAGACGCGGACGCGGGTCGCCTTCTGCGTGTTGATCTCGGCGGCGATGGCTTGTATGCGGGCGGCGGCCTGTGCGTTGAAGACGGCGCTGTCCTCGGGGAACAGGACCTCGGACTGCAGCGCCATCATGACCGTCTGGTTGGTCTCCTGCCGTCGCTGCTCACCGCCGAGGTCTTCGACGACCTCGGCGATGTCGAGCACCTTGGCGGGAGCGAGGGTGCCGCCCTGGGGGATCTTCAGCCCGGGCGAGCTGGAGTCGATGGGGACGGGGGCGGAGGCCGATGGCTCTGCGCCGGGGGGTACTGACGGCTTGACGTCGTCGGCGTGGGCGGTGCTCGCGCCGATGAAGTGTGCCCCGGCGATGACGAGACCGACGACGGCCGTGGCGGCGGTGGTGCGGTGGCTTTTTGTCATGGGGTCACCCGGAGATTTTGAGGGTCGCCGTGGCGAAGGTCGGGAGTGTGAAGTCGACCTCGGTGGTGGTAGCGGGCGGGGCGGGGAACTGAGCGAAGAAGGCGACGCTCTGGCCGGCCTCGATGGTGGACACTCCAGTCGTACACAGGCACCTGCCGTCGGTGTCCCGCAGCACGTAGTACCGCTTCTTGCCGGCCTTATCAATCAGAGTGACTCCGGCGACGGAGGTGCCGCTGGAGGTGAGCTCATTTCCTCGCCAGGCCGTCGTATTCACGAATGCCGCTGTTCCCGTGTTCTTGAGTGAACCGTTCACCGTCAGAAAACCTCCGGCTTCACGGGCTGCCGAATGGATCGTCAGCACCATGCCGCCTTCCCCGTTAGCCGTCGCCAGCGTCTGGGTCGGAGTGGGCGTTGCGGAGGAAGGCGCACTCTGGCTGCTGCCAGCCGGAGGCTGAGACGCCGGAGGCTTCGACGCAGCTTCGGGCTTCTTGTCGTCTCCGCCACCGCATCCGGCCAACGTGAGGGCCAACGTCACCGCAACAGCGACGGCTGCTCCCCCCTGGACCTTCGCCATGTGCCGCATGCTCATCTGCGCCGCTTCCTCATTCCATCGTTCGTTGTCAGTCGACCAGTCGCACGGCAAAGAGTGTCCTTGCCAATACGCTCCAGGGTTCGGGCTTCCCAGGGTCAAACTTGAGGACCTCGCCCTTGCATTTGATCTCGATCGAGGCGGGTCTCTCCCCAGCGCCAGGAGACGGCGACGGCGACGCGGACACCGCCGGAGAGGGATCAGCGACTGCCCCCAATCGGCAGCGTGATTCGACAACTGCCGTGGCGTTGGCTGTCCCGTGCTGGCCGCTAGCTCCAGGCACCACAGAGTCACCGACTGTCCGTGCAGTCGTCACCTGGACGGTGAATCGCGGAAGAGCTGGCTCGCAAGTGGCCGTCGCCTCATTCTTCGCTGCGAAGTCCCGGGCTGCGACACAGGCACGGCCAGCATCCAGGAGCCTCCCATCGAGGAGTTTCTTCCAGCCTTCTGCCTTGAGAGTTCCGAGATCGACCCCTGGCACCAGATGGTCCCTCGCGTCACGTGCCGCCGCCAGTGCTGCAGCGTCCGCGGCCCCTTGTGCATCACTCCGCACGACGGATGCCTGCCCGACTGCGAAGAATGCCAGAGCAGCGAAAAGCAGGCCTGCCACCACCACAATGTAGAGGGGGAAGGCCTGTCCTCGATCGCAGAGTCTGCGTGCAATCACTTGCCTGCGGTAATGCCTGCAACCTGTGACTTGATCTTGTTTGTAATGTCCTGGCCGATGCCGGTTCCTACGATCGCCCCGATGATCACCACGACCACCAGGATGATCCCCAAGTACTCGAACGCCGTCTGGCCGCGATCCCTCGTGCTCGTGCTCATGCTCGTGCCTGTGCCCGCGTACCGCTTCCGCATCCTCGCCAGGGTGTTCTGCAACATGGGGGTTTCCTCCCGGGCCGGTGCCACTGCTGGTGTGCGGACGGTACGGCGAGTCACCAGTCGTCACCAAGGGTCCCGGGGCCCAAATACGGACCCATTGCACACTCCGTCTACCCATGACCGGTCACTCCTGGACGGGCGGTTCCCAGCCAGCGGGCTATCGCCGCGCTGCGCGTGGTGCTGTGGAGCTTCGCGAAGATGCGGTTGATGTGGTTCTTGACCGTCTTCTCGCTGATGAAGCAGGTGGCGGCGATCTGCTGGTTGTTCATTCCGGATGCGATCAGATCCATGATCTCCACCTCCCGCGAACTCAGCCCGAAGCCAACAGAGTTGTGCATCCGCTCTGAAGAGGGTGCCACAGTTCGTTGCTGTTGCGAAGAGGTGCGGAGTTCGGCGAGCAGGGCGTTCGCCGCCGTCGGGGTGAAGTGGGGGCGGCCCTCGGGGGCGTCGCGGACCGCGCGGAGCAGGTCGGCCGGTGTGAACTCGCCGTGGACCAGGTAGCCGCCCGCGCCCAGCAGCAGCGTCTCGCGGACGATTTCGGACTCCCGGCTGTACGTCAGCATCAGCACCGGGGCCAGTTGGACGAGGTGCGGCAGGGCCGAGATGCCGTCCACTCCCGGCATCCGGACGTCCAGCAGGACTACGTCCGGAGCGTGCCGGCGGGTCAGGCTCAGGGCCTCGCGGCCGTCCGCCGCCTGGGCTATGACCTCGATGTCCTCGGCCTCGCCGAGGATGGCCGTCAGGCCCGCCCGGATGACCGGGTTGGCATCGGCGATGAGCACGCTCAGTCGGGCCACGGCTCAGCCACCTCCGAACAGCGCGCCGAAGTCGACGTTCGCGCCGTAGACGAAACCGCAGACCAGCAGGATGAGCGTGCCCGGCAGCATGAACATGGTGACCGCGAACGTGGCCTTCGGGACGGCCCGGGCCGCCCGCCGACGGGCGTTCTGGGCGTCCGTACGGCGCATGTCGTCGGCGATCGCGATCAGGGTGTCCACGATCGGGGAGCCGAGTTCCTCGCCCTGCTGCAGCGCCGTCACGAACTGCGCGACCTGTTCGCTGTCGTTGCGCCGCCGCAGCTCGTCGAAGGCCTGGCGGCGGCTGACGCCCATGTCCATCTGCTGCAGGGTGATCCGGATCTCGTCCGCCCACGGGCCCTCGTACTTGTGCGCCACCCGCTCCAGCGCCTGCCGGAAGCCGAGCCCCGCGCTCACCACGACCGCGAGCACGTCCAGGAAGTCCGGCAGGGTCCGCTCGATGTGGTCGCGGCGGACCCGGATCGCCGACCACAGCCCGACCTCGATCCAGAACAGGCCGAACGCGACCATCAGGAGGGCGGGGACCAGCTGTCCGTTGATCAGCATCGAGAAGGCGCCCAGGGCTCCGAGAGCCCCGTACACGGCGCGCCGGGCCGCGTACCGGTCGATCGTCAGGCCGGCCGGGTTGCCCGCCATGTCGATCTGGCGGCGCTTGCGGGCCACCCGCGACGGTCCCATCATGCGCAGCACCGCCGGGGCCCAGCGGATGCCCAGCCGGTCGACCAGCGAGCCGACGGCCGTCGTGCGGGTGGCGCCGACCTCCAGGGCCAGCGCGAGGTCGGTGGGGAGCTTGACGTCGGCCCGGTAGAGCCGGATCCCGTGGAAGACGCCGAGGACGGACAGCGCCACGGCCAGGGCCAGGAGAAGAGCGATCACGACGGCAGCCCCCTCACACGTCGATCTTGGACAGCCGGCGGATGAGGACGAAACCCAGGCTGAACAGGCCGAGGGCGATCAGGACCGCCGTCTGGCCGAGGAAGGCTCCGGTCATCCGGTCCAGCGCGCCCGGCATCATCATGTCCACGAGCAGGAGCGAGCCCAGGCCGATGGCCGGGACCAGGTACGCCGTCACCGTGACCTGCGACAGCTGCGTGCGGATCTCCCGGCGGGTCTCCTTGCGCTGCTCCAGGGTCACCGTGAGGTTGCGCAGGCTCTCCACGATCGTGCCGCCCGCCCGGGCCGACAGGACGAGGGTGGAGACCAGGACGACGAGTTCTCGGGAGGGGAGGCGTTCGGTGAGTTCGCCGAGGGACTCCTCGATGGAGTGGCCTACGGCGAGGCGGTTGGCGACGCGCGCCAGTTCCTCGCCCGCCGGGGCCTCCAGTTCCTCCGCCGCCATGCCGATGGCCGTCCGCAGGGCCAGCCCGGCCTGGGTGGCGTTGGCGAGGATGCGGGCCAGGTCGGGGAGCTGGTTGATGAACCGCTCGGTGCGGCGCGTGCGCTGCCAGTTGAGGAACGCGTTGGCCGCCCACACGCCGATCACCCCGGCCACCGGACCGAAGAACGGGGCCAGGAACGACGCGGCGACCAGCCAGGTGCCGGCGATCGCGGCGCACATGTAGACGAAGAACTCTCCGGCCGTCAGGTCGAGGCCGGTCACCGCGAGCTTGATCTCGATGCGGCGGCCCGGCTTCGTCGTGCGCAGCCGGCGGTCGATCCCGGCGAAGCGGCGCCGCCGGCCCGCGGGGGCCGGCGCACCGGTCGCCGAGAGCCGTTCGATGAGCGCGGCCCGCTGGGCGCGGCCCGCCGCGTAGGCGTGGACGCCCAGGACCACGAACAAGCAGGTCAGCAGGGTGGCGCCGAGGGTGAGGAGGATGAGTGGGTTCACAGGGCGGTCCGGGTGATGCGGGGGGTGGTGAGCGGGTCGTCGTCCGGCTGGGCGACCCCGAAGGCCTGCGGGATGGGCTGGTTGTTCATGTAGAGGCGTTCCGCGATCGCGCGGGGCAGCGGGTAGTAGGCGAAGTGGCCGTGGACGCGTGCGTCCGCCCCCATGGGCTGGGCGACGAAGCGGCAGACGGTCGTGATCCGGAAGGGTTCGCGGCCGTGGGATTCGAGGACGGAGATCTCCGTGATGCGGCGCGAGCCGTCGCCGAAGCGGGTGAGCTGCACGATCACGTTGACGGCGCTGTTGATCTGGTCCTGGAGCGCCTCGAAGGGGATCTCGACCTCCGACATGGAGGCGAGCGTCTGGAGGCGCATCAGCGCGTCCTGCGAGCTGTTGGCGTGGACGGTGGCCAGCGAGCCGTCGTGACCGGTGGACATGGCCTGGAGCATGTCGAGGGTCTCGCCGCCGCGCACCTCGCCGACGATGATGCGGTCGGGGCGCATGCGCAGGGAGTTGCGTACGAGGTCGCGGATGGTGATCTGCCCCTTGCCCTCGACGTTCGCGGGGCGGGATTCGAGGCGGATGACGTGCGCCTGCTGGAGCTGGAGCTCGGCCGAGTCCTCGATGGTGATGATGCGCTCGCCCTCCGGGATCAGCCCGGAGAGGGCGTTGAGGAGGGTCGTCTTGCCGGTACCGGTGGCGCCCGACACGATCAGGTTCATCTTCGCCGCGACCAGCCCCGACAGCAGCAGGAGCATCTGCTCCTCGAGCGAGCCGAGGGCGATCATCTCGTGCAGGGTGAAGGCCCGCGGGAAGCGGCGGATGGTGAGGGTGGCACCGGTCAGGGACAGCGGCGGGATGATGACGTTGACGCGCTCGCCGCTGGGCAGCCGCGCGTCGACCATCGGATTGGCCTCGTCCACACGGCGGTTGACGGTGGAGACGATGCGCTCGATCGTCTGCATCAGCTGCTCGTGCGAGGCGAAGCGGAGGGGGAGCTGCTCGACCCGGCCGGCCCGCTCCACGAAGATCTGGTCGGGCCCGTTGACCATGATCTCGGAGATCGACGGGTCTTCCAGGAGCGGCTCGAGCACGCCGAGGCCGAGGGCTTCGTCGACGACGCGGCGGATCAGCTGCGCGCGCTCGACGGTGGACAGGACGGGCCCTTCGCGGCTGATGATGTGGCCGAGTACGCGCTCCAGGCGGGCCCGGCGCTCGGCGGGCGCGAGCGCGGACATCTCGGCGAGGTCGATCTCCTCCAGCAGCTTGGCGCGGTACGAAGAGACCAGGCGGCCGTCCTCGCGCGGGTTGTGACGGTCGTCGGGGGTGTTGACCCGGGAACGCAGGCTCATGGTCGGGGGCCCTTCGGGTCGTCGTTGGGCATGACGGCCGTGGCCACGGCGGCCGGTATGTCCAGGCCGGGCACGATGGCCTTGATCTCGATCCTGGCCACCGCGGTCACGGCGTCGGAGTCCTTGGTCACCTCGACCCTCGCGCCGAGGCTCGCCTTCACCGCCGCCTCGCCCGCCGCCTTGCCGCCGCTGCCGTGCCGGGCCTCCACGCGCGCCGCCGTACGGGCTGCGGTGTCGGCCTGCTCGTGCACGTACGCCACCCAGCCCAGCTGGATCCCGCACAGCGCGACGAACAGCAGGATCGGCACGAAACCGATGTACTCGATGGCCACTTGGCCCCGGTCGGAGCGCCTACGCCGTCGGTTCACGTCACTCCCCGTCCCTTTCCATCGCCGCACCGCCCGTGCCGTGGATCGAGCCGAAGTTCAGCCCCGGATGGAAGACGGGGATCTTCAGCGTGACCGTCGCCTTGTAGATCTCGCCCGACGGGCCGCAGTCCGTGGTCATCCCCCACACGTCCGAGACGTGTTCCTTCGCCGCCGCCGCACACTCGGCGGCCCCCCTCACCGCCCCCGCCCGCGCCGCTTCGTCCGCCGCGTTGCCCGCCAGGGAGAACGCGTAGCCGATCAATACGCACTCCCACACCGCCGCCACGAGCAGCAGGATCAGCGGCACCGTGCCGACGAACTCGATCGCCACCTGGCCCCGGTCCCGGTCCCGATCCCGGGCCCGCACCGCTCTCCGTCCTCCCCGTGGCGACATGGTTCAGCCCTCCCGGCCGCGGCGCAGGCGGGCCACCGGACCCGGGGCGCGGACCGCCAGCGAGGCGCCGGCGGGCTGCGGACCGGCGGTCTCCGGCGCCGACAGCAGTCCCAGCTCGCCCGCCAGCGCCCACAGGGCCTGCTTGACCGTGGAGCGGTTGTCCAGGTCCTGGACCCGGCCCGCGTCCACGACGGCCTGGAGTTCCTTGAAGGCCGCCGGGACCGGGGTGCGGGTGGCGCGGGTCTTGGTGATCTTCTCGATCAGGGCGGGCTGTATCTCGGTGTGCTTGCTCCAGCGGTTGACGACCATCGCGGTGTCCTCCGCCTTGCGCACCTGGAGCCGTTCCCACATCCGGACCATCCGCTTGGCCGCCCGCACGGCGACCACGTCCGGGGTGGTGACCAGCACGGCCACGTCGGCCGTCTCCACCGCGGCGGCGTTCGCGCCGGTGATCTGGGTCCCGCAGTCGATGACGACGAGTTCGTAGCGGGCGCGCAGCGCGCCGATGACGAGGCGGGCGGCGCGTTCGTCGACCTCCTCGCCGCGTTCCCCGTCGGCCGGTGCCAGCAGCAGCGCCACGCCCGTGCGGTCGTCGTACACGGCGTCCTGGAGGACCCGTGGGGAGATGTCCTGGATCCCGGCGAGGTCGGCGATCGAGCGCCGGAACTGCACGTCGAGGTACGAGCCCACGTCGCCCGCCTGGAGGTCCAGGTCGACCAGGGCGGTACGCCGCCCCGAGGCGGCCGCGGCGAGCGCGAACTGCACGGCGGTGAAGGTGGTGCCCACGCCGCCCTTGGCCCCGCTGACGGTGACCACCCGGCCGCCGGGCCCCGCGAAGGCCTCGGCGGCGCCCCGCCCGAGGTGGCGGCGTACGCCCGCGGCCCACTGGGCGGCGGCCTGGACCCGGGTCGCGAGTTCCTCGTAGGTGAGCGGAAGGCCGATCAGGCCCCGCGCGCCCGAGTCCATGGCGGCGGAGAACAGGGCCGGTCCGGCGTCGGAGGTGACCAGGACGACACCGACGGCCGGGAAGCGCAGGGCCACTTCCCGGATGAGGTCCAGGGCGGGCACCGGGCCGATGCGCTCGTGGACGAGGACGACCTCGGGGAGCTCGTCGATGGACTCGGCGGCGAGCCGGCCCAGGGTGTCGAGCAGGGTGGTGGAGTCCGGGACGGGGACGGCCGGTTCGGAGGCCGGGAGCTGGCTCAGCAGGGTCACGAGGGCGCGGGCGGCGTCCGGGTCGCCCGCCGCCGGGAGGATTCGGGTGGTCATCCGGGCCGCCTCACTTGTCCCCGTCGAGGGTGTACGTACGCTCGCCGGGAGCCGGGGCCGAGTCGGTGCCGGGGGCCACGAGGGCCAGGCGCACGTGCTCCGCGAAGGACTCGGCGTACGCGACGCGCTGGGTGTCCTTGGTGTTCAGGGCGAAGGTGATCGGGACGGCTTCGGCGGGGCCCTTGCGGTCGCTGTCCTTGTCGAGGGCGGTGAGCTTGCCGACGCCCAGGACCCGGGCGTTGGCGACGATGATCACCGAGCGGGAGGGGTCTCCGTCCTTGGCGCCCTTGAAGGTGGCGAGGATGTTGACCTTGGCACCGGATGTGATCTTGCCGGCCACGCCCGTCGCCGCGTCGATCATGATCGCGATCTCCTGCTCGCCGGGCTGGAGCTGCGGCCGGTCGACGAACATGTCCGTCTGGAGCAGCGAGCCCTTCTTCAGGGTGGTCAGCGCGATCTTGTCCTTGAGCGCGCCGAGGTCGCTGACGGCGGTCTGCGACAGCCACCGCTTGGGGACCGTGACCTCCTCGAACTGCCCCGCCGTCAGCGGGCTGTACGGGGCTATGTCGCCCTTGACGCGGTACGCGACGACCTCGGACCCGACCTTGGAGTTGACGTCGCCGATCACCACGAGGACTCCGGCGAAGGCCCCCAGGGCGCACAGGACCGACAGGAGCAGCAGAATGACGCCGCGGCGCTGGCGTGAGTTCATGGTCCGTACTACCTCGCCGTTCTTCGTTCGTTCGTCGGGCCGGATCGGTCAGGGTCTGGAGCGGGCGGTGCCCGCCGGTGCGGCCGGCGGGGGCGGGGCGTTCAGTGGTGCGGCGCAGAATCCGCAGCGGTCGCCGATGAGCTCGAGGCCGCACCAGCGGCACTCCTCCCGGCGGACCGAGGCGACCAGCTGGTAGAGGACGGAGAGGTCCGGGATGCCGGCGGCGAACTCGACGAGCTTGGCGGTGCCCCACCAGCCGGGCGACGCGGCGGGCAGCGGGTTCTCCATGACGCCGTTCACCCGCCAGGCGGGGGCGAGTTCGGCCGCGACCCAGTCGGGGGCGAGCTGGCCGCGGGCAAAGGTCAGGTGGGTGGCGAACTCGGGCCCGGGGGGCATGACGCCCCCGCCCCCGCCCCCGTGCGCACCCCCGGAACCGCCCGAACGGCCGGATCCCCCGGAACCGCCCAGCCGGGCCAGGTGCGGCGTCGGATGGGCGAGTACGGCGAACTGCGCGCTCGGCGACCAGGACCGGGCGTGCGCCTTGAGCCCGACGGGGACCCGGTCGAGCTTGGCGACCGAGCCCAGCAGGGCGCCCGCGTAGACGTAGTGGGACAGCAGCCGGGCCGCGGAGGCGATGATGCCGGGGCTGAAGTCGCAGACGCTGAGCTGGCGCAGCTGACGTACCAGCAGGGCCGTGCCCAGGGGCGGCAGATCGATGCCGAGGAGCGCGATCCGGTCCGTTTCGAGGATGGCGCGCACGGTGTGCAGCCGCTGGACGGTGGCCCGCGGCAGCCAGGGCGGTACGACGGCCACGAGGTGGCCGTGGCGCTCCAGCAGCGTGCTGGTCTCGGCGAGCGCGCCGGCGAGGTCGAGCTGCTCGGGCGGGTGCAGCAGGGCGGCGCCCGGCGTGTGCCGGTCGGGGGCGGGAAGGACCAGATCGGCGCTGGTGACAGCGATGGCGGTCGGCACGCGAATCCCCCCGTTCACCCTGTGCGCCACGGCCGTTCGCGTAGCCGTCGCGCACACGCACACACTGCGCGACCGCAAACGATCGACGCGCTTCCCCCTTGCCTCAGCACCATATCCGCGTCGCCCCTGACAGGGCAGGGGCTTGGTAATTCCCGTGCCGGCAGCACATGTCACAGGTGGCGGGAAACCCGGACAACAGGGATCGGACGATCGAGCATTTCCAGCCACATTGCAAAGACTCTTGACACGGGGATTGGTCTGGACCAACTTGGCTCCGCCAGGCCTTTGCCGGGGCGCCCCCACGCGCCCCCTGCTCCTCCCACCCCTCCCTCCCCCCACCGGAGCCCACGTGAACCGCATACGCTCCCTCGCCCTCCTCGCCGCCGCCACCCTCACCGCGGGCGGCCTCACCGCCCTCGCCACCGGCACCGCGCAGGCCGCGGACGTCAACGTCGCCCGCAACGGCGGCTTCGAGTCCGGACTCGCCAACTGGTCCTGTTCCGCCGGAAGCGGCGCCTCCGTCTCCTCGCCGGTCTACGCCGGAGCCGGCGCCCTCAAGGCCACCCCGGCCGGATCGGACCAGGCCCGCTGCAGCCAGACCGTCACGGTCAAGCCGAACTCGACGTACACGCTGAGCACGCAGGTCCAGGGCAGTTACGTCTACCTCGGCGCGACCGGGACCGGCACCCAGGACGTCTCCACCTGGACCCCCGGCTCGGGCGCCGGCTGGCAGAAGCTGTCCACCACGTTCACCACCGGCCCGTCCACCACCCAGGTCACCGTCTACACCCACGGCTGGTACGGCCAGCCGGCCTACGTCGTCGACGAGTTCAGCGTCTTCGGCCCGGACGGCGGCGGGGGCACCGACCCCGGCCCCTCCGTCCCGGGCGCGCCGTCCGGTACCGCTGTTTCCGGACAGAGCTCGAGCGGACTCACCCTTTCGTGGAACGCGGTCGGCGGGGCCACCGGCTATCACGTGTACCAGGACGGCGTCCGCGTCCGCACGGTGTCCACGGCGAGCGCGCAGATCACCGGGCTCGCGGCCTCGACCTCGTACTCCTTCCAGGTGAGCGCGTACAACGCGGCGGGCGAGGGCCCCAGGTCCGCGGCCGTCACCGGCACCACGACCGGCGGCGGGGGACCGAACCCGAACCCCGCCGTCCCCAAGCACGCACTGACGGGCTATTGGCAGAACTTCAACAACGGAGCGACCGTCCAGAAGATCTCCGACGTCTCGGCGCAGTACGACATCATCGCCGTCTCCTTCGCCGACGCCACGGCCACGCCGGGCGCCATCGCCTTCACCCTCGACTCGGCCGGCCTCGGCGGCTACACCGTGGCCCAGTTCAAGGCCGACATCGCCGCGAAGAAGGCCGCCGGGAAGTCGGTCATCCTCTCCATCGGCGGCGAGAAGGGCACCATCACGGTCAACGATTCCGCGTCCGCGACCAACCTCGCGAACTCGGCGTACGCCCTGATGCAGGAGTACGGCTTCTCCGGCATCGACATCGACCTGGAGAACGGCCTGAACCCGACCTACATGACCCAGGCGCTGCGCGCGCTGTCGGCGAAGGCGGGCCCCTCGCTGGTCCTCACCATGGCCCCGCAGACCATCGACATGCAGTCCACCCAGGGCGGCTACTTCAAGACGGCGCTGGCCGTCAAGGACATCCTCACCGTCGTCAACATGCAGTACTACAACAGCGGCTCGATGAACGGCTGCGACGGCAACGTCTACTCCCAGGGCTCGGTGGACTTCCTCACCGCCCTCGCCTGCATCCAGCTGGAGGGCGGCCTGGACCCCTCGCAGGTGGGCATCGGTGTCCCGGCCTCGCCGAGCGGGGCGGGCAGCGGCTACGTCTCCCCGACCGTCGTCAACAACGCCCTGGACTGCCTGACCCGCGGGACGGGCTGCGGCTCCTTCAAGCCGTCCAGGACCTACCCCGGCCTGCGCGGCGCGATGACCTGGTCGACGAACTGGGACGCCAAGGCGGGTAGTGCCTGGTCCAACGCGGTGGGTCCCAAGGTCCACGGCCTCCCCTAGGCGGTAGGTGTGGGGGTGGCCGGTTTCGGATCGGCCCGCACGGCGTGGTATTGACCTGCACATGCCACAAGAGCACGCTGTGCGCGTCCGCACGGCTACCCCCACACTCCCCACCCAGGAGAACGCATGCGGCTCCACTACCGCCGAAGGGCCGCCGTCACGGCGGCCCTGCTGGCGCTCGCACTGGGCGCCCCCGCCTACGGGATGAGCGCGACGGCCTCGCCGCCGCCCACCCCGTCCACCGCCACCCAGGACGAGGCCATCGTCCAGTACCGCATCCACGGCCCCGCCACGGCGACCGACCGGACCGCCCTGGTCCGTACGGGCGTGTCGATCGACGAGGTGGACGACCACACGGTCGTGGTCAGCGCCGACACCATGCAGGCCAAGAACCTGCGCGCACTGGGCTACCACCTCACCGCGCTGCCCGGACCGCCGGAGCGCTCCGAGGCCGGGATCGCGGTGAGCCCGATGGACTTCCCGTCCGCGGACTCCCGCTACCACAACTACGCCGAGGCGAACGCCGAGATCGACCAGCGCATCGCCCAGTACCCCGGGATCATGAGCAAGCGGGTGATCGGGAAGTCGTACCAGGGCCGGGACCTCGTCGCCATCAAGATCAGCGACAACGTCGCGACGGACGAGGCCGAGCCCGAGGTGCTCTTCACCCACCACCAGCACGCCCGCGAGCACCTGACCGTGGAAATGGCGCTGTACCTGCTCAAGGAGTTCGGCTCCAAGTACGGCACCGAATCCCGGATCACCAACGCCGTCAACGGCCGGGAGATCTGGATCATCCCCGACCTCAACCCGGACGGCGGCGAGTACGACATCGCCACCGGCTCCTACCGGTCCTGGCGCAAGAACCGCCAGCCCAACTCCGGATCCTCGTACGTCGGCACGGACGAGAACCGGAACTGGAACTACAAGTGGGGCTGCTGCGGCGGCTCCAGCGGCAGCAAGAGCTCCGAGACCTACCGCGGCCCGGCCGCCGAGTCGGCGCCCGAGGTCAAGGCGGTCTCGGACTTCGTCCGCAGCCGCGTCGTCGGCGGCAAGCAGCAGATCAAGGCCGCGATCGACTTCCACACGTACAGCGAACTGGTGCTGTGGCCCTTCGGGTACACGTACAACGACACCGCCCCGGGGCTGACCGCCGACGACCTGGCCGCCTTCAAGAAGGTCGGCACCAGCATGGCGGCGAGCAACGGCTACACCCCGGAGCAGTCGAGCGACCTGTACATCACGGACGGCACGATCGACGACTGGCTGTGGGGCGACCAGAAGATCTTCGGCTACACCTTCGAGATGTACCCGGCCAGCTCGGGCGGCGGCGGCTTCTACCCGCCCGACGAGGTGATCGACCGCGAGACCGCCCGCAACAAGGACGCGGTGCTCCAGCTGCTGGAGAACGCGGACTGCATGTACCGCTCCATCGGCAAGGAAGCCCAGTACTGCACCGTCTGATCCCCCGCACGGCACGAACCGGGGCGCCCCACCGCCAGGGGGGCGCCCCTCCCCGTGTGCCTGTTCAGCCGAGGACGGCGAGCGCGTCGATCTCGATGAGCAGCCCGGCCGGCAGACCCACGTACACGGTGGTCCGGGCGGCCGGCGCCTCCCCGAGGCCCTGCTCCTGGAAGTAGGCGTCGTAGAGCTCGTTCATCTCGGCGAAGTGCGCGGTGTCGGTGAGGTAGACGCGGATCATCATCACGTCGTCCCAGCCCGCGCCGCCCGCCTCGAGGACCGCGCGGACGTTCTCCAGCGTCTGGAGGGTCTGCTCGCGCAGTGTCGGCCCGGCGGGCGTGGGCGGCCGCCCGTCGACGTGCGGGAGGAAGCCGACCTGCCCGGCGACCTGGAGGATGTTCCCCTTGCGCACGCCGTGCGAGAACCGCGCGGGCGGTGCGGGGTGGGTGGCGGGGGTGATGGCGGTCTTCTTGTCGCTCAAAGTCCTCAGTCCTCTTCCTGGTGGTGAACCTGCGCGTGGCCTTGAACCTGCCGCTCGTCCTGATCCTGTGATCCCGAGTAGTCGCGGCTGACGGCGTCGGCGGTGCCCCGGACCAGCGGCAGCAGCGCCATGAGCTCCTCGGCGGTGACGACGACGCCGGGCGCGGAGACGGACAGCGCGGCGACGACCCGCCCGTCGGGCCCGTACACGGGCGCGCCCAGGCAGTTGACGGACTCCTCGTGCCCCCCGAGGTCGGCGGCCCAGCCCTGCTCGCGCACGAGGTCCAGCTCGCGCAGGAAGGCGGCGGCGTCGGGGGTGGAGCGGGCGGTGTAGCGCGGATAGTCGATCCGCGCCGCGAGGCTCCTGCGCTCGCCCTCGGGAAGGCCGGCGACGAGCAGCTTCGCGACGGCGGCGACGGTGAGGGGCACGGGCCTGCCGATGCGGGAGTACATGCGGACCGGGTAGCGGCTGTCGACCTTGTCGACGTACACGACCTCGTCGTCCTGGAGGAGGGCGAGGTGCACGGTGTGCCCGGTGGCCTTGTTCAGTGCGACGAGGTGGGGGTGCGCGACCTCCCGTACGTCGAGGTTCTCGACGGCCTCGGCGGCGAGCGCGAACAGCTGCGCGCCGAGCCGGTAGCGGCCGTCGGCCTGCCGGTAGACGAAGCCGCGCGCGTGCAGGGTGCGCAGCAGGCGCAGCGCGGTGCTCTTGTGCACGCCGAGCGCGTCGGCGACCTCGCCGAGGCCGGCCGCGCCCCCGGCGAGCAGCGGCAGCACCGCGAGTGCCCGCTCCACGGACTGGCTCATCCCTCGTCCTCTCGTACGGCCACGGCCACCCCCGGCTCCGCCCGCGCCTCGTGGGGCTCCGCCCCACACCCCGCTCCTGCCGCGCCGGAGGGGCCGAAACTGCCGACCGGCACACAGCCGCGGTTGCGGCGCCGCACGTTGACCCGCCGTCACCCGGGATGTTAGACAGCGTGCAGCGGCATACGCAACGACCGTTGCACACAGCGCAACCCCCGGAGGGCACCGCATGGCCAGCGACCCCGTCAAGGACCTCGCCGACGAACCGGTCGACCACCGGTTCAAGGGCCTCCCCCCGGACGCCCACGCGGCCGGACTCACCGTGGGCCAGCTCACCGCGCAGCGCCGGGACCTGCACACCGGAGGGTTCACCACCCCCGTCCTGACCCTCGACGCCGAAGCGCTGGAGAACAACCTCACCGCCCTCGGCACGTACGCCGCCCGCCACGCCCTGGCCTTCGCCCCGCACGGCAAGACCTGCATGGCCCCACAGCTCTTCCGCCGCCAGCTGGACCACGGCGCGTGGGGCATCACCGCCGCCGTCCCCCACCAGGCCCGCGTCTACCGCGCCTTCGGCATCCAGCACATCTTCCTCGCCAACGAGCTCGTCGACCCCGCCGCCCTGCGCTGGGTCGCCGCCGAGCTCGCCGCCGACCCCGACTTCCGCTTCGTCTGCTACGTCGACTCGGTCCGCGGCGTCCACCTCATGGACCGCGCCCTGCGTGACGCGCCCGCCGTCATCGACGTCGTCGTCGAACTCGGCGCCGGCGAAGGCGCCCGTACCGGCGCCCGTTCCGACGAGGACTGCCGCGCCGTCGCCGACGCCGTGGCCGACGCCGCCACCCTGCGCCTCGTCGGCGTCGCCGGCTACGAGGCGGAGGTCCCCGACGCCGACCCGGACAGCGTTCACGCCTACCTGCGCCGCCTCACCGGCCTCGCCGTCGAGTTCGACAAGGCCGGCCGGTTCGACGCGCACCCCGGCCTCGAAGAGATCATCGTCAGTGCCGGCGGCTCCGCCTGGTTCGACGCCGTCGCCGACGTCTTCACCGGGATGCCCGAGCTCTCCCGCCCCACCCTCAAACTGCTCCGCTCCGGCGCCTACATCTCCCACGACCACGGCTGGTACACCCGCCTCACCCCCTTCAACCGCCACCCCGAAGAGGGCGGTCTGCGCCCCGCATTCCGGCTCTGGACCCAGGTCGTCTCGCGCCCCTCCCCCACCCAGGCCTTCGTCAACGCCGGCAAGCGCGACATCGCCTACGACCTCGGCCTGCCCACCGCCGAACTGGTCCGCGACGCCCTCACCGGCGACGAGCGGCCCGCCACCGGCCTGCGGGTGGTCAAGCTCTCCGACCAGCACGCCTGGCTGGAGACCGACTCCGCCGACGACGTCCAGGTCGGTGACTGGGTGGCCCTCGGCATGTCCCACCCCTGCACCATCTTCGAGAAGTGGCCGCTGATCCCGGTGGTGGAGCCCGACGGCACGGTCAGCGACTACGTCCGCACCTTCTTCTAGCCCGGACGTGGACCTGGTCCTGCGCGGGGCCCGCGTCGTCGACGGCACGGGCGGGCCCTCGTACACCGCGGACGTGGGCGTGCACGAGGGCCGGATCGCCGAGATCGGGCGGATCCCGGCCGGGGGACGCAAGACCCTCGACGCGCACGGCCTCGCCCTCGCCCCCGGCTTCGTCGACATGCACGCCCACAGCGACCTCGCGCTGCTCCGCGACCCGGACCACAGTGCGAAGGCCGCCCAGGGCGTGACCCTCGAAGTCCTCGGCCAGGACGGGCTGTCGTACGCGCCGGCCGACGACCGCACCCTGGACGGGGTGCGGGCCGCCATCGCGGGCTGGAACGGCCCGGGGGACGACATCGACTTCGACTGGCACACGGTCGGCGGGTACCTCGACCGGCTGGACCGCGCCCACGGCGGTCAGGGCTGCGCCGTGGGCGCCGCCTACCTCGTCCCCCAGGGCACGGTCCGCGCCTACGCCCTCGGCTGGGACGACCGCCCGGCCACCGGGCCAGAACTCGACCGGATGCGGCAGCTGGTCGCCGACGGTCTGACCCAGGGCGCCGTCGGCATGTCCTCCGGTCTGACCTACACCCCCGGCATGTACGCCTCGGGGACCGAACTGACCGAGCTGTGCCGGGTCGTGGCCCGGTACGGCGGCTACTACTGCCCCCACCACCGCTCTTACGGCCGCGACGCGCTGGCCGCCTACGCCGAGATGGTCGCCCTCACGCGCGAGGCGGGCTGCGCCCTGCACCTCGCGCACGCCACCATGAACTTCGGCGAGAACCGGGGCCGGGCCCCCGAACTCCTCGGCCTGCTCGACGCGGCCCTGGCCGACGGCTGCGACATCACCCTCGACAGCTACCCGTACACCCCCGGCTGCACCACCCTCGTCGCGCTGCTGCCCAGCTGGGCCAACGAGGGCGGCCCGGAGGCGGTCCTCGCCCGGCTGCGCGACGACGGCGAGGCCGAACGGATCCGGTACGCACTGGAGGTGACGGGCGCGGACGGCTGCCACGGGGTGCCCGTCGACTGGTCGACGATCGAGGTCTCGGGCGTCACCGACCCGGCCTTCGCCGCGTACGTCGGCACGCGCCTCGACGGCTGGCACACCGCCCGGCGCCTGCTGCTCGGCGACCGGCTCGCGCCGACGGTCCTCCAGCACGTGGGCCACGAGGAGAACGTCCGGGCGATCATGCGCCACCGCGTCCACACCGGCGGCTCCGACGGCATCCTCCAGGGCGCGAAACCGCACCCGCGCGCCTACGGCACCTTCCCCCACTACCTCGGCCACTACGTGCGCGAGCTCGGCGTGCTCAGCCTCGAGGAGTGCGTCGCCCACCTGTCCGGCCGCCCGGCGGCCCGCCTGCGCCTGCCCGACCGGGGCCTGGTCCGCGTCGGCCACCGGGCCGACCTGGTCCTCTTCGACCCGGACACGGTCGCTGCCGGATCCACGTACGACAACCCGCGGACGCTGCCCACCGGCATTCCGCACGTCCTGATCGACGGGCGCTTCGTGATGCGGGACGGGCGCCGCACGGACGTCCTGGCGGGGCGCTCCGTACGCCGGACCCCGCGACCGCAATGAACCCAGGACACAGGGCTACACCTGCATATTTAGGATGACCGGATGGTCGCCTTCGCCATCGCCGCCCTGTTCTTCCTCGCCTTCTGCACGAGCGCCCGACAGGACCGCCGCCGGTTCCGCAACGCGGTGCTGTTCGGCCTGACCTTCCTCACCTCCTCGTTCGCCCTGCTGCTCCAGGTGCCCGCGCTGCCCCGGTGGCTGGCCGTGCCCGTGGTCGTGCTCGTCTTCGCCGTCCCCGCGCTCGGCACCCTGGCCCTCGGCGTCTTCCTCATCGCCAACGGCCTGACGATGATCCGCAAGGAAGGCAGCCGCCCGCCGAACCTGCTGTCGATGCTCGCGGGCCTCGGGATCTTCGGGATGATCGCGCTGCTGCTCCTCGTGGGCCGGTACGGCGGGACCGTCGCGCACGGCATCGCGGCGACCCTCACCCTGGTCGTCGCCTACGTCTCCTTCGTCTTCCTGTGCTTCCTCGGGTACGCCTTCCTGTACGGGCGGATCAAGGTGCGCGGCGACGTCGACCACGTGGTGCTGCTGGGCTCCGGCCTGACCGGCGGCGACCGGGTACCGCCGCTGCTGGCGTCACGGCTGCGCAAGGGGCAGCAGATCTACGAGGCCCAGCTGAGCCGGGGAAGCCGGCCGCCGGTGCTCCTGGTCTCGGGCGGCAAGGGCTCGGACGAGCGGGTCTCCGAAGCCCGGGCGATGGCGGACTGGCTGATCGGGGAGGGCGTCCCGGCGGAGCACGTCCGGCTGGAGGACCGGTCCCGGACGACGGAGGAGAACATGCGGTTCTCACGGGAGCTGATGCTGGCGGACGCACCGGACTACCGGTGTGTGGTGGTCACCAACGACTTCCACGCCTTCCGGGCAGCGATGATGGCCCGCAAGACCGGAGTGAACGGGCAGGTGCTCGGCTCACCGACGGCGAGGTACTTCTGGCCGAGCGCGACGATCCGCGAGTTCGTCGCGGTGTTCTGGGAGCACAGGGCCGTGAACCTGGGGATCTGCGGCCTGCTCGTCGCCCTCGGCGCACTGGCCACCTTCCTGGCCACCTTCGCTGCCCGCTGACCGCCCTGCGGCAGCGCCGCGACCTCGCCCGTTCGGGTCAAGGTGCGTTCATGGAGCCGGGGCCGGAGGATGGGGCCAAGGACCACCGGGGGACATCGGAGGAGGTACGCGATGGACAGTGAATCGGACCAGCAGCCCACGCGGTCGGACCGGCTCTTCACGGGCGGGGAACGGCCGTACGACCCCGAGGACCTCGTGATGGCGACCGGCCACGACCCGACTCCGGAGCGGGTCGAGAAGGCGCGCCAGCTGATCGAGAAGGAAGGCCCGCAGGTCATCGAGCGTTACCTGCCGTAACGCTCGGTCCGTACGCTGCTGACACCCCGGCCTGAGGTCGCCCCTCGGGCCGGGGTCCTTCGCGGGTTGGGGGGTGCGGGCGGGCGGACGGGCGGGGAGGGAGTGCGGGAGGGTGCGGGAGGGTGCGGGAGGGT
This sequence comes from Streptomyces sp. NPDC048349, assembly GCF_040651925.1. NCBI lineage: Bacteria > Bacillati > Actinomycetota > Actinomycetes > Kitasatosporales > Streptomycetaceae > Streptomyces > Streptomyces sp. NPDC048349. Next base: position 23,419 of record NZ_JBEZLA010000035.1, read on the forward strand.
GCGGGAGGGTGCGGGGAGGGTGCGGGGAGGGAGTGCCGACGTGCGGGGAGGCAGTGCGGACGGGAGTCTGGGGTCCTCGGTACGGGAGTCGGGGGGGCCGGACCGCATCCAGACCGGGTGAAGGGTCGTTAGCGGTCCGGGGGCCACAACCCTAAGGACAGGTGAATGCACGCTCTCGATGTCGACTGGGACCACCCCACGGACCCACGCCCCGGCCCGCGGCGCGACCACGTCCGCGCCTACGTGAGCACGGCCGGCGCCGACGGACACCTGTGGCACGGAGTGCCCACCCTGCTGCTCACCACGGTCGACCGCGCCACCGGCCGGACGGTCCGCACCCCGCTGATCTACGGCGAGGACGCGGACCGGCTGATCGTCGTGGCCGCCGCGTACGGCGCCCCGGAGCACCCCGCCTGGTACGGCAACCTCACCGCCCACCCGGAGGTGCGCGTCCAGGTCGGCGCCACCGCCTCCCGCGCCGTGGCGCGCACGGCGACGCCGGAGGAGCGGGAGACGTACTGGGACATGATGACGGGCCTGTGGCCCGCCTACGAGGACGACCAGACGGCTGCTGCTCCGCGCGAGATCCCGCTCGTGATCATCGAAAGCAGAAACGGTTGGTCCAGCCCGGACGTCACCTCCGCCTCCGGTTCCGCCTCGAACTCCGCTACGTCCGCTACCTCCACTCGTTGACGTCGAAGCGGACCGAGCGCACCAGCAGCCGGTCGGTCGCGGGCCGTCCGTGGGGGCGCAGCCGCCAGTCGGGACCCTCGCAGTCGGCACCGAGGTAGACCGTCACCCAGGAGTCGGTCTGGTTGTGGGGTGCGTAGCCGGGATCGACGTCGTCGGATCCGACGGCGTCGAGGTTGACGCACCTGTCGCTCTCCGGGTCGTGCAGGGTGCCGGACCGCTCCACGCCGTTGTCATCGCGGTACGTGTAGTGGAAGTCGCCGGAGGCGGCGAGGGCCGACGCGGGAAGTGACAGGACCAGCGCGAACGCGGCGACGGCAGCAGCGACGGTGTTGCGGAGCTTCATGACGGAGCGAATCCCTTCCGGGGACCGTGGTGTTGGGTCTGTGCGGGCACGACCCTAGGAGGCCCCGGAAGGGCGAATCGATCCTCCAAATCCCCTCGGCGTGGCGTGCGGCGTGGCACGGTACGGCGCGGCACCGCACGGCGCGCGGCGGCAACGGCCAGCGCCTGCGTCACGCGCGGTCGTACACGGTGACCGCCACGTCCCGCGCGCACAGCGCGTCGGTGATCAGCGGCTCGATGCGCGACCAGGTACCACCGGCAAGCCCGCACCCGATGCGCGGCATGTGGACGCTGGCCCCCAACTCGACGGCGTGATCGCCCAGCACGGCGAGGCAGCGCGCGACGGCGTCATAGCGGATCGGCGGACCGCCGCTCCCGGTGCGTATGCCCCGCTGACCGACCATGTTGGCCACCCACACGTCGGGCTGCACCCGCACCACCTGCACGGCCCCGAGCCCGAAGTCGTTCCGGCTGCGCCCCCGATGCCAGGCCCGGAACTCGGACTCCGGCTCCGCCCACCGCCGCGAAACGGCGAGCACGAACCCCTTGCCCCAGCCCCCGATGTCGTTGCAGACATGGGCAATGACCTTGGGCCCCTTGGCCTGAGGACTCGTCGCATCTCCAGCAATGATCCGCAGCGGCTTCATACCCGAAAAGATAGGCGGGACCACTGACAGGTGGCGGGGGTGTACGGGGGCGGGCCGGGGAGGCCGGGCGGGGGCTTCGGCAGGCCTGAGCCTGATTCCGGTTGATGCCGATCAGGGAGGGTTTGGGGGTTTCCCGCCAGTCCCATAGTCCTTCCGGGTCGGGCCGGCCTGTCAAGGGCGCTCCTTCGTCGCGTCGCTTCGCGATGGCCTTCGGCCACCCTTGACAGACCGTCCCGCCCCGGAAAGACAAGGACTGACGGGAAGCCCCCAAAAGAACGGTCCACTGGTTCATGATCCCGGGCAGTGGCCATCAGGGTCCGGCTCCCAGGTTCCCGTCGCCACGCCCCTGCCCGGCCCCATGACCGCCGAAGGCGGGGCCGGCGGGCGCATCAAATCGCTACGCGCTCCTCACATCTCAGCGTCCGGCGGCCGCCTGTGGTCCAACCCGCACCAGACAGCGACCAGAAGCACCTGCCGAGACGGGAGGCGCGCCAGATCGCTACGCGCTCCTCACATCTCAGCGTCCGGCGGCCGTCTGGGGCCAAACCCGCACCAGACAGCGGCCAGAAGCGCATTCCATGCCGTGGGCGCGACAGATCGCTACGCGCTTCTCACGTCTCGGCGTCCGGCGGCCGTCCGGGGCTGGGATGGCCGCGAGGGCAGGTGTCTCAGAGTGCGGGGAGCAGCCGACGGCCGTCGTGGGTGCGCACGTAGGGGCCGTTGGGGTCGAGGGCGTCCAGCAGTCGGATTCCGTACGCCTCGGTCATGCGTTCTGACACTTCTTCAGGCGTGAGCCACTGGATGGCCCTGGTTTCCCCGGAGAGGCGTTCCGCACCTCCGGACGGCTTGCACAGGAACACCAGGGCCACCACTCCTGCCACGATGTTCTTGTACACACCGGTGAGCTGGTCCACCTCGACGTGGATTCCGGTTTCCTCCAGGACTTCGCGCCGCAGCCCGTCTTCCGGGGTCTCCTCCAGCTCCAGGACTCCACCTGGTAGCTCCCACGCCCCGTTGTCCGCACGGCGAATCGCCAGCAGACGCCCGTCATCGCGCACCACGGCTCCGGCTACCGAAACGGAATGACGTGGCGTTGACGTGTTCGGCGGAACACTGTTACTCATGCACAAGAGCATAAGAGGAAGCGAAGGACCATGGGAGCAGCTGTAGGAGGCGGCAGGGCCGTACCGCGGTATTTGCAGATCGCCGAGGACATCGTCCAGCAGATCCGCGTAGGTTCCCTGAAGCCCGGCGACCAGGTGCCGAGTGAGTCCGAGCTGGTCGAGCGCTATGGCGTCGCGGGCGGGACCGTCCGTAAAGCCATGTTGGAGATCCGCGCCAGTGGGCTCGTGGACACGAGGCACGGCAAGGGTTCGTACGTGAAGGACCGGCCGCCGGTCCGCCACCGGTCTTCGGACCGCTTCCGTCGGTCACTGCGGAAGGACGGCAAGGCTGCCTACCTCGCCGAGTCGGAGAAGAGCGGCGCGACCGCGAAGGTCAGCGTCATCTCCGTGGGACCGATGGCAGCCCCGGACGGAATCGCTCAGCGGCTGGGCGTGGCAGCCGGAACGCAGGTGCTTGCCCGCCGCCGCCTGTACTTCCGTAACGGCGCTCCTGTGGAGTCCGCGACGTCCTACCTGCCGTGGGACGTGGTGCGAGACATCCCCGAACTCTTCGCCGAGAATCCCGGGGGCGGCGGCATCTATGCCCGCTTGGAGGAGCACGGCCACGTCTTCGCGGAGTTCGTGGAGACTTTGCAGGCCCGGCCTGCCGCCAAGGCCGAGGCATCGGAGCTGGCGCTGAGCCCCGGCGCCCCAGTGGTCCACCTGGTAAGGGAGGCCATCACGGAGGAGGGTCGCGTCGTAGAGGTCTGCGACACCCTCATGGCCGCCGACCAGTTCGTTTTCGAGTACCGCATCCCGGCCACCGACTGACGGTCATTCAACAACCTCCAGAGCAGATTGACTTGTGCACAGGAGTTGGGCACTCTTCAATCCATCACTCCTATACATGAGTGATGGAGCTAGACATCTATAGAGGAGTGGTGATTTCGTGCGTGATTGCTGTCCGCATGACGGCTCCCGAGGCGGTGGCGCCGCGAATGACCACTTCCACCGCGTCCGAGATGCACTCGACGACGACACGGCAGACGACTACTGCGAGAGGGCGGTCATGGTCGTCGGATCCGCTGCGTATCTCCTCGACCGCGCTCGCGCCGGCTGGGACCGCTTCATCACATCCTTCGGGGAGCGGTCAGATGACTGAACGCTACGAGTACGTGCCTCATCGCCTGCTCCGCCGCCGTGTGCGCGACCTCGCTTCCGGCACCGAAGGAGTACTGATGGCCGTGATCAACGAGAACGTCTCGGACTCGCCCCTCCGAGACCACTGGATGGAACTCGCCTACATCCGGGTGGCCAACGGCCGCGAGTTCACCACCGCAGCCGCCAACATCGAGCCCGCCGATAACCCCCACGGACGCCCCGCAGACGCCGAGATGTGAGGAGCGCGTAGCGATCTGTCGCGCCCACGGCGTGGAATGCGCTTCTGGTCGCTGTCCGGTGCGGGTTGGGCCCCGGGCGGCCGCCGGACGCTGAGATGTGAGGAGCGCGTAGCGATCTGGCGCGCCTCCCGTCTCGGCAGGTGCTTCTGGTCGCTGTCTGGTGCGGGTTGGACCCCGGACGGCCGTCGGACGCTGAGATGTGAGGAGCGCGTAGCGATTTGATGCGCCCGCCGGCCCCGCCTTCGGCGGTCATGGGGCCGGGCGGGGCGCGGCCCCCTGCAACCTGGGAGCTGGTCCCTGATGGGCAATGGCTGTGATCGTGAACCAGTGGACCGTTCTTTTGGGGGCTTCCCGTCAGTCCTTGTCTTTCCGGGGCGGGACGGTCTGTCAAGGGTGGCCGAAGGCCATCGCGAAGCGACGCGACGAAGGAGCGCCCTTGACAGGGCGGCCCGCCCCGGAAGGACTATGGGACTGGCGGGAAACCCCCAAACCCTCCCTGATCGGCATCAACCGAAATCAGGCTCCCCGAAGCCCCCGAGCCCCTCCCCGACCCCTCCCGCCCCGACCCGCCCACCGAAGCCCGACCCCGACCCCCCGCCCCCCAACCCCCACCCCACCCCACCCCCACCGTGACGAGCGCAACACCCCCGGAGCCCGGCCGCTCGCGACCTACCCATTCCGTAGGCTCGGGCGTGGCGGCGGCCCCGGATTCCAAGGGTGGAGCGCATCGACACCCGGCCATTGCCCGAAATGGGACATATCCCTCGCCGCCCCTCCCGCCCAAATGGCGCGCCACGCCCCCACCCGGGCCCGTAAGCTCCCGTCATGCAGGTGATCCAGTCAACGAAACTCGCCAATGTCTGCTACGAGATCCGCGGCCCCGTGCTCGAAGAGGCGATGCGGCTCGAAGCAGCAGGTCATCGCATCCTCAAGCTCAACACCGGCAACCCCGCGGCCTTCGGCTTCGAGTGCCCGCCGGAGATCCTTGAGGACATGCTCCGCAACCTGGGCAACGCCCACGGCTACGGGGACGCGAAGGGGCTGCTCTCCGCGCGCCGCGCGGTCATGCAGCACTACCAGACCAAGGGCATCGACCTGGACGTCGAGGACATCTACCTCGGAAACGGCGTCTCCGAGCTGATCCAGATGTCGATGCAGGCGCTGCTCGACGACGGCGACGAGGTCCTCGTCCCCGCCCCGGACTACCCGCTGTGGACCGCCTCCGTCTCGCTCGCGGGCGGCACCGCCGTGCACTACCGCTGCGACGAGCAGGCCGACTGGATGCCCGACCTCGCCGACATCGAGCGCAAGGTCACCGACCGCACCCGCGCCATCGTGATCATCAACCCGAACAACCCGACCGGCGCCGTCTACGACGACGAGATGCTGCGGGGGCTGACGGACATCGCCCGCCGGCACGGTCTCGTCGTCTGCTCGGACGAGATCTACGACCGGATCCTGTACGACGGGGCGACGCACACGAACACCGCCGCCATCGCGCCGGACCTGCTCACCCTCACCTTCAACGGGCTGTCCAAGAACTACCGCGTCGCCGGCTACCGGGCCGGCTGGATGGCGGTCTGCGGCCCCAAGAAGAACGCCTCGTCGTACATCGAGGGCCTGACGATCCTGGCCAACATGCGCCTGTGCGCGAACATGCCTTCGCAGCACGCCGTCGCCACCGCCCTCGGCGGCCGGCAGTCGATCAACGACCTGGTGCTTCCCGGCGGACGGCTGCTGGAGCAGCGCGACACGGCGTACGACCTGCTAACGCAGATCCCCGGCATCACCTGTGTGAAGCCCAAGGGCGCGCTGTACCTCTTCCCGAAGCTGGACCCCGCCGTCTACAAGATCAAGGACGACCGGCAGATGGTCCTCGACCTGCTGCGGGCCGAGAAGATCATGGTGGTGCACGGTACGGGCTTCAACTGGCCCGAGCCCGACCACTTCCGGATCGTGACGCTGCCGAACGCCAAGGACCTGGGGGACGCGGTGACCCGGATCGGGAACTTCCTGGACGGGTACGGCCAGCCGTAGCCGTCCGGGCTCGAATAACGACAGGATTCAACTCAACTTTAGAATGATTCCAATGTAGGATGGTCTCCTGACCCACGCAGGAGGCCACCTCATGTACGAGCCGAGCCGCACCAAGTCGGTCGTCCACCGCATGGGCGCCGCCCCGGCCGACTACCCGCACCGCAGCCGCAGCGAAGCCCTGGACGTCCAGCTCGCCGGGCACCTCGCGGCCCTGCTCGCCGTGACCGACGAGCTGGGCCTCGACGAGGCCGCCGCCCGCATCGCCGCGCAGGTCGCACGGCTGCGGGGGGCCCAGCCCACCCGTGCGCCGCAGGCGCCCGGCGCCGCCGACGCCACGGCCCTGCACCAGCGCGCGCACGACCTCGCCGCCCGCGCGCTGCTCGTCGCCGCGTCCCGCGCCGACACCACCGTCGCGATCCTCGCCGCCGAGCGTATGGACGCACACGCCGCCGCCCTCACGTCCCAGGACCTGGCCGGCGCCCTCTGACGGCCCCGGTCCGGGGCCGCGGAGGCTCCGGACCGGGCGCCACACACCTGCCGGAGGCTCTGCGGCCTGCCGGACGCTCGGCGTCCGCACCGGCGCCCCGGCCCCCGCCAAAGGCCCGGCGCCCCTGCCGGAGCCCCGGCCACCCGCCGCAGGCCCGGCCACCCCCCAGAGCCTCGGCCGCTCACCGGAACCCCCGCCTCAACCGCCCGTGGCGGCGCCCGCGTCGGGAGCGTTCGCGGCGCCCCCGGCCGCGGCCGGGTCGGCGTACGCCTCCGCGACCCCGCACCACGGGACCGTCGCCACCGGCCAGACCGGGCCGACGGCCTCCGCGCGCTCCGCCGCTCCCGGGAGCACCCCCGGGATCTTCACCAGGGCCTGCGAGGCCCGCGTCCCCGGCCCCGGATACTCCTGGTCGCGGAACTCCACCGTGATGACGTAGGAGCCCCGTCCCGTCACCTCCACCGTCGCGACCACCCGCCGACTGGCCGGATCGACGCGGCACGCGGTGACCCGCGCCTGCGGCTCCACCTCCACCGGGCCGCGGGGCGACGCGCCGCCGCTGGCCCATACGTACAGCCCCAGCGGGGCGAACACCAGCAGTCCGGCCATCGTCACCAGGCCGACCAGCCAGCCCTGCCACTTCAACGCGCTCGCGCTCACGCCCATGTCCAGATCCTCCCGGCCGGCCGCCCCTCCCACCAGCACCCACGGGCTCACACAGCATTTCGAAGCGGGACCGCCCGGACATCTGACGTTCACTCAACCCGGGACGGACAAGCGGCGCGAGCTGCCGGGCGGGGAGGCCCCGGAGCGGCACCCGGAGCGGCCCCGGAGCCCCCGGAGCGGCAGCCGGCGGTCCTGTACGACGGGGCGGAAAGCGTGACGGCGGGCCTCCGCGAAGCAGAGGCCCGCCGTCAGCAGGCGCACACGACCCGTCTGAAGGAGCGCGGACGCTCCTGGGACAGATCACGTGCTGCGGTGGGAACCGCTTGGTCGGGGGCTCCCACAGCGGTGGGACGCCGCTTGGTCGGGGGCTCCCACGTTCCATGGCCCTTCTTCAGGGCGCGTCCTGGCTCAGCCCAGGCGCTTGACGAGCGCGTGGTACTCGTCCCACAGCTCCTTGGGCGTGTGGTCGCCGTAGGTGTTCAGGTGCTCGGGAACCAGTGCGGCTTCCTCGCGCCAGATCTCCTTGTCGACGGTGAGCAGGAACTCGAGGTCCTCGGCCGGGAGGTCCAGGCCGTCGGTGTCGAGGGAGTCCACGGTCGGCAGGATGCCGATGGGGGTCTCGACGCCCTCGGCGGTGCCGTCGAGGCGGCCGACGATCCACTTCAGGACGCGGCTGTTCTCGCCGAAGCCGGGCCACACGAACTTGCCCGCGTCGTTCTTGCGGAACCAGTTCACGTAGTAGATCTTCGGGAGCTTCGACTGGTCCTTGTCGGCCGCGACCTTGACCCAGTGGGCCATGTAGTCACCCATGTTGTAGCCGCAGAACGGCAGCATGGCGAAGGGGTCGCGGCGCAGCTCGCCGACCTTGCCCTCGGCGGCGGCGGTCTTCTCGGAGGCGATGTTCGAGCCGATGAAGACGCCGTGGTTCCAGTCGAAGGACTCGGTGACCAGCGGCACGGCGGAGGCGCGGCGGCCGCCGAAGAGGATCGCGGAGATCGGGACGCCCTTGGGGTCCTCCCACTCGGGGGCGATCGTCGGGCACTGGGAGGCCGGGACGGCGAAGCGGGCGTTGGGGTGGGCCGCCGGGGTCTCGCTCTCCGGGGTCCAGTCGTTGCCCTTCCAGTCGATGAGGTGGGCGGGCGCCTCTTCGGTCATGCCCTCCCACCAGACGTCACCGTCGTCGGTGAGCGCGACGTTGGTGAAGACGGTGTTGGCGTACATCGTCTTCATGGCGTTGGCGTTGGTGTGCTCGCCGGTGCCGGGCGCGACGCCGAAGAAGCCGGCCTCGGGGTTGATCGCGTACAGGCGACCGTCCTCGCCGAAGCGCATCCAGGCGATGTCGTCGCCGATGGTCTCGACGGTCCAGCCGGGGATCGTGGGCTCCAGCATGGCCAGGTTGGTCTTGCCGCAGGCGCTCGGGAACGCGGCGGCGACGTACTTCGCCTCACCCTGCGGCGGGGTGAGCTTGAGGATCAGCATGTGCTCGGCGAGCCAGCCCTCGTCGCGGGCCATGACGGACGCGATGCGCAGGGCGTAGCACTTCTTGCCGAGCAGGGCGTTGCCGCCGTAGCCGGATCCGTAGGACCAGATCTCGCGGGTCTCGGGGAAGTGCGAGATGTACTTGGTGGTGTTGCACGGCCACGGCACGTCCGCCTGGCCCTCTTCCAGGGGGGCGCCGAGGGTGTGGACGGCCTTGACGAAGAAGCCGTCGGTGCCGAGCTCGTCCAGGACGGGCTTGCCCATGCGGGTCATGGTGCGCATCGCTACGGCGACGTAGGCGGAGTCGGTGATCTCGACGCCGATCGCGGAGAGCTCGGAGCCGAGGGGGCCCATGCAGAAGGGGACGACGTACATCGTCCGGCCCTTCATGGAGCCGCGGAAGATGCCCTGCTCCCCCGCGAAGATCTCCTTCATCTCGGAAGGAGCCTTCCAGTGGTTGGTCGGGCCCGCGTCCTCCTCCTTCTCGGAGCAGATGAAGGTCCGGTCCTCGACGCGCGCGACGTCGGAGGGGTCGGAGGCGGCGTAGTACGAGTTCGGGCGCTTCGTCTCGTCGAGCTTCTTGAACGTTCCCTTGGCGACGAGCTCCTCGCACAGGCGCTCGTACTCGCCCTCGGAGCCGTCGCACCAGACGATGCGGTCCGGCTGGGTGAGGGCTGCGATCTCGTCCACCCAGGAGATCAGCTCCTGGTGGGTCGTCGGGACAGTGGGAGCCGCGTTGTCGCGCGCCACGATTGCTCCTTGTTGAGGGGTTTGTTTGGTGTAGGCCCCGTGGGGGCTGCGACCCGGACGCTTCGCGCTCCGCTCATCCGGTGTCGACCGCACTCATCTGATCATCCGGTGCATGTGCGCATATGTCCAGGGGGCCTCTCACGTGAGCATCGCCACGTCCGTCAATCTTCCGTAAAGAGGACCAACGGAAAGCTACGGACCCGTAGGTAGCATGGCGGGCATGACTTCTGACGCCGCCGCCGTCCCGGCCGCCGAGGCCTCCCCGGTCGTCCAGGCCCTGGAGGCGGCCGAGACCGCCCTGGAGGAGAAGCCGCTCATGCGCGGCTGGCTGCACCTGGGGATGTTCCCCGCGGTGGTGGTCGCGGGCCTGGTGCTCATGGCCTTCACCGACTCGACCCGGGCCCGCGTGGCCTGCGGGGTCTACATCCTCACGGCCTGCCTGCTGTTCGGCGTCAGCGCGGTCTACCACCGCGGCACCTGGGGCCCCCGCGGCGAGGCGGTCCTGCGGCGGCTCGACCACGCCAACATCTTCCTGATCATCGCGGGGACCTACACCCCGCTGACCGTCCTGCTGCTCCCGCCTTCCACCGGGCGCACGCTGCTGTGGGCGGTGTGGCTGGCGGCCGCGGCCGGAATCGCCTTCCGCGTCTTCTGGGTCGGCGCCCCGCGCTGGCTCTACACCCCCTGCTACATCGCCATGGGCTGGGCGGCCGTCTTCTTCCTGCCCGACTTCATGCGCTCCGGCGGCGTCGCCGTCCTGGTCCTGGTGATCGTCGGCGGCCTGCTCTACAGCGCGGGCGGGGTCATCTACGGCATGAAGCGCCCCAACCCCTCGCCCCGCTTCTTCGGGTTCCACGAGGTCTTCCACTCCCTGACCCTCGCGGCGTTCGTCGCCCACTACATCGGCATCTCGCTGGCCGCGTACTCCCACTGACCGCCGAGCGCCGGGACCCCGCCGCACCGGAGCGCGGCGGGGTCCCTCCTCTCGGGGCGGCGGCTCAGCAGGCGTAGCCGTCGCCGTCCTTGTCCAGGCGCAGCGGGTCGCTGCCGTTGACCTTCATGCGCTGCGGGTACTGGTGGGCGGCCAGCCAGGCACAGCGGTCCTTCGTCGTCTCCTTCACCTCCGCCGGGAACCGGGTCGGCACGCACACGCTGGCCGTCCCGTAGTGCCGGTCGCAGCCGGCCACGGTCGGGGCGACGGCTGCGGAGTCCCGCTTGGCCGGGTTCGCCTTGGGGGCCGCGAGGTCGTTGGCGAACGTGTGCTCGTGCGCGGACGGCGGCTCCGCCGTCGCCGCCAGGGCCGAAGGCCCGCCCAGGTGCACCCAGGTCGCGATCGACGGGACGCCGTTCGCGTCGACCGCGAAGAGCATGTACCAGCCGGGCGGCGCCAGGTTCGGGTTGCTGGTCACGTTCAGGTCGATGGTGGTGCCGTTCACCGTCATCGGCAGGTCCACGAACCGCTGGTTGGGGTCCGAGGAGTGCGTGACCGCGGCCGGACGGATCAGCTCCGCCTTGGCGATCGGCCGGTTGACGGTGATCCGCTGCGTGTCCCCGTACACCCACTGCGTGTCGATCACCGAGGTGATCTGCGGGCGTGCGCCCTTGAACAGGTAGGGCGGGGTGTAGATCGACACGTTGTGGTTGTAGGTGCCGTTGCCCGGGTTGTCGCCGACCGACATGACCCGGCCGTCGGGCATCAGGAACGACGCCGAGTGGTAGGTCCGCGGAATCGGGTCGGTGGCCAGGCCCGCCTGGTAGGTGTTGGTGGCGGGGTCGAAGAACGAGGCCTCGAAGACCGGGTCGGCCCGGTCGTGCAGCCCGCCGCCGGTCTCCAGCACCTTGCCGTCCGGCAGCAGCACGGCAGACGCGTACATCTTGCCCTCGGCCCCGGTCTGCGGCCGCTTGCCGGCGCCCGTGTCCACCAGGCCCAGCGGAATGTCCGGGCCGGCCGTGTAGGCGGGGCTGGGCTTCTTCAGGTCGATGATGTCGGTGATCCGGTTCGCCGCAGGGTTGGTCTCGTTGTTGCCGCCGCCGATGGTCAGCACCCGCTGGTCCTGCGCCGGGGGCAGCAGCACGCTCGCCGACTCGTCGCGCTGGTCCTTGTTGCGCAGGCCCGGCACGTCGGTGATGGTGTTGGCGGCGTAGTCGTAGATCGACGCGCCCGTGCCCGGGGTGCCGTTGCCGAAGGTGTGGCTGCCCGAGTAGAAGAGCCGCCCGTCCTGCATGAGGATCATCGACGGGTACAGGCCCCAGTACGACCAGGTCTGGTTGACCTCGTTCATCGGCAGCCACTTGTTCTGCGCCGCCGAGAACTTCTCCGCGGTCACGTTGCCCGTCGAGTCCTCCTTCAGACCGCCGAAGGAGATCACGTCACCGTTGCCGAGGATCGTCGCCGACGGGTACCAGTGCCCGCCGTTCATGTCGTTCGTCTTCGTGTACTTCTCGGTCGCCGGGTCGAAGGTGTAGGAGTCCTTCAGCCCCTGGTAGCCGATCGTGCCGTCGGCGGACGGGTAGCCCTTGTTGCCGCTCATCACCAGCACCCGGCCGTCCGCCAGCTGTACGTGTCCCGAGCAGAACATGTCGACCGGTGTCGGGATGGTCTTGAACGAGCCGTTCGCCGGGTCGTACACGGCCGAGGTGAAGGTTCCCGCGTTGAACTGGGCGATGTCGTTGCCCGAGCCCGCGATCAGCAGCACCTTGCCGTTCTTCAGGACCACCGCGTGCATCGAACGCACGGGGTTCTTGGCCGCGATCACCTCCCACTTGCCCTTGGCGCACTGCTCCGCCGTACCCGAACAGGTGGGCTGCGGCGGCACCGCGCCCACCTCCTCGAGGGCGTAGTCGTCGGTGGTGAGCGTGCCCACCCCGTACACGGAGAGCCCCCACGCGATCTTGTCGGTGCCCGGCGGGACGGCGGGCGTACGGACCTCCGTGCGCGCCCATCCGGCACTGACCGGCGGGTTTTGCAGGTCGGTCCAGTACTGCCAGGCGCCGGTCGCGGCCTCGCGGCGGAACACCGTCACCGAGACGTCCGGGGTGGTCGACTTGTACCAGGCGGACAGGTCGTACTGCTTGCCCGGCACCACGGTCGGTGCGCAGGTGGTGTTCTCGGTGACCAGGGCCTTGCGGTCGCCGTCCACCCGGCGGGTGAGGGAGACGCGCATCGCCTTGGTGCCGCTGTGCGCGTCGGCGACGGTCGCGAAGGTGAAGTCGTTGTCGCCCCAGCCCGACTTGGACCAGCAGGACGGCATGTCGGCGCCGGGCGCGCCGGCGGTCTCGAAACCGGGGTTGGAGAGCAGATTGGGCGGTCCGGCCGTGGCCTGTTGGGGTGCGGTGAGCAGCAGGCCCGCGGTCAGCGCCCCGACGGCCAGCAGGGCGGCTCGCCGCCCGGCCCTCCGCCGGATCTTCAGACGCATGGAGAGGTTCCCTTCTGTGCAGCTCAACTCCGGGTGTGACGGCCTGTCCCGCGCGAGGGGCGCGGCAGGTAGACGAGCGCCTCGGTGGCCGCGAACCGCAGGACGAAGGTGGTGACCAGCGCGAGGGCGGTGGCGGGGAGCACGTCCATGCCGAGCTGGGCGACGAACACCGCGATGAGCGGGATCCGCAGCAGCAGGTCGGCGTTGGCGAGCAGCGCGAAGCGGCCGATCCGGTCCGCCCAGTGGCGGTGGCGGCGGCGGTCGCGGAAGAGCAGGGTCTCGATGAGGACGAAGTTCCACAGGATGCCGGCCTGGTTGGCGAGGATCTCGGCCGGGAGGTAGTGCATGCCGGCTCGCGTGAGCAGCCAGAGCGCGGCGAGGTTCGGGACGAACCCGGACAGGCCGATCAGTCCGAAGCCGATCAGCCGGGCCAGCGGGGTCGCGGAGCGCAGTGAGGCCAGGTGGGCCAGGAAGCGCATGCCCTCGCGGGCGGTGGACTTCGACTGCCCGCAGTAGCGGTCCTGGAAGACGAAGGGCACCTCGGCGACCTTCGCGGGCCGGCAGCGTACCGCCAGCTCCAGCAGGATCTTGTAACCGAGCGGCCTCAGGGCCTCGGCGGTGACCACCGAGCGGCGCATTGCGAAGAAGCCGCTCATCGGGTCGCTGATGCCGCGCAGAGCGCGCGGGAAGAGCCCTTTGGTGAGCCAGGTCGCGCCGCGTGACACGGCGATGCGGTAGCTGCCGGCCAGTCCGGCCCGGCTGCCGCCGCTGATGTAGCGGGAGGCGACGACGAGGTCGGCGCCGCTGCGCATGCCCTCGCCGACGAGTTCGGGCACCAGATGGGGCGGGTGCTGGAGGTCGGCGTCCATGACGACGATCCAGTCGGTGTCCGCCCGCTTCACCCCTTCCACGACGGCGCCGCCGAGGCCGCCCTCGACGACCTCCCGGTGCAGGACGGACACCGGGAAGGCGTGGTCGGCGGCGGCCTTCTCGATGACGGCCGGGGTGTCGTCCGTGGAGTCGTCCACGAACAGCACCGCGCACGGCAGGTGCTCGGGGTCGGGCAGTGCGTCGCCGAGGCGGCGCAGCAATTCCACTATGTTTCCCGCCTCGTTGAAGGTCGGGATGATCAGGGTGACACTGCCGGCCACCGTCTGCGGAAGGGTGAGGTCAGGATCGATCGGGGCATGGAGGGACGCCCTCAGGTCCTCGCTCATGGTGACTCAGCTCCCACTGTGGCGGTCGGCGGGGCCGGCAGGGGCGCCGGGTGCGGTCCGGTCGGTGCGGCGGATCTCGATGCGGTCCTCGCCCGAGCCGAAGACGGCGACGGGCGTCGAATGCTCCAGCGCGGCCTTCACGTTGGGCAGGTCCACCGCGTCCCGGCGGACCGTGGGCGAGGAGACGACGTAGTCGATGTCCCGCCAGCCGCCCGGCAGGGTGCGGGTGACGGCCGGGTCGAGGTCCGCCTTGTAGAACCAGATGGCGCCGAGTCCCGGCTCGAACCCGTGGTGCACGGCGTCCAGCCACAGCGCGTCGTCCAGCAGCACCCGGGTGCGTGCCGGGTCGTCGACCTCGCTGCCGAGCCAGGCCGCGGCCTGCCGGTACGGGGCGTTCGCGTCGACCGTGAGCGCCGTGCGGTTGCCGTCGTACCAGCGCGGCAGGACGTAGACCGAGGCCGCCGCGGCCAGGACGCCGATCATCGCCCAGCGCGCGTACACCACCTGCCTGCGCTCCCCCGGCGAGCGGCGGCGGCGCAGCACGGCGTGCGTGATGCTGGCCGCGCCGCCGGCGAGCACCAGGGCGAGGAACGGCAGGGCCTGGATCACGTACATCGCGGGGAGGTAGCCGGAGGGGCGCATCGCGACGAGGGCCAGGATGACCGCGGCGAGCGCGGGTCCGGCGAGCGCGCGGGCGGTGACCGACCAGCGCAGGGTCACCAGCAGCAGGACGGCGCCGGCGAGACCGCCGAGCGGCAGGACGGTGTCGTAGTACAGCCAGGACCGCAGGACGCCGTTCGAGCCGGAGCCGGGGTCGAGGATGAAGCCGGATCCCTCGCGGCCCATCTGGTAGGTGATGCCGTCGATGAGCGAGACGTGCCCGGAGCCGGGCAGCAGCTCGCCGTTGAGCAGGGCGAACAGCGGGTAGGCCAGCCCGATGAGGGCGCAGGCGGTGATGGCTCCGGTGACGGCGAACTTGCGGGTGTCGCGGTGGCTGTGACGCCACATCGTCACCAGCAGCGCCGGGAGCACCACCAGCATCGTCTCCTTGGTCAGGACGGCGGTGGCGGCCGCCAGCCCGGACCCGAAGTGGTGCCACAGGTGGCGGCTGGGGGACGCGGCGAGGCAGAAGGCCAGCAGGATCCACATCACCGCGAGGTTGTCGAGGAAGATCTCCCGCTGGAGGACGACCGAGAGCGGGGAGAGCCCGAAGAGGGCCATCGCCAGCCCGGCCGCCCAGCGCGGCAGCCACAGCCGGCGGGCGAGGACGTAGATCAGCACCGCGCCGGCGGCCGAGACGACGAGCATCGAGAACCGCATCGACGCGACGGTCATGGAGTCGGGCACGAACAGCGAGGGCAGCCAGGTGAGCCCCGCGATCTGGATCCAGCCGAGCGGCGGGTGGTCGTACCAGTAGGTGTAGTGGGCGAGGCCGTCGCCCTGCTGCACCGCCCACGCCTGGGCGAGGTAGGTGCCCTCGTCGTCGCTGAGGGTGGGGAAGTCGGTGATGTTCCAGCCCTGCACGAGGAGGATCACGAGCAGCAGGACCCCGCACAGCAGGAGGTCCGGGCGGGAGGAGCGGAAGCGCACGAGCGGTCGGACGGGCAGCGCGGGCGGGCGGACGCCGGTGGCGCCGCGCTGGGCGGGGACGCGGGGAGCGGTGGCGGGCGCGGGCGCGGGCGCGGTGGCCGTGGCGGTGGCGGTCGCGGTCGCGGTGGCGGTGGCGTTCGCGGTCGCGGTGGCGTTCGCGGTCGGCGCGCCGCCGGGCTGGGGATCAGTGGCCGTGGGCAGGGTCGCGGTCACCGGTGGCTGTCCTCTCGGATCGCGGTGGCCGGCGCGCCGGTGAGGTGGGCGCCGGTGTGGCTGGTCAGTTCCCACTCGTTGCGGCCGCGCTGCTCGCGCCAGACCGCACGGATCGCCGCGCCCGCGAGCATCACCTGGTAGAACGGGCCGCCGACGACGAGCTTGACGTAGTGCACGAAGCGGACGCGCAGGCCGTACTGGCGGCCGAAGTCGTGCAGGCCGACGATCTCGAAGACGAACGTCACCATCGCCGTGATCATGGGGAGGAAGGTGATGATCGCGATGCCGACGGGCACGTCGAGGAAGACCGCGACGGCGAAGTTGACCGGGATGATCACCCCGGACGCGGCCTGCATGAACGGGGTCATCAGCGTGTAGCGGGCGAGCCAGCGCTGTCCGCGGCCGGGCAGCTGCTGCCAGTCCTTCTTGCGGTACACCTGGAGGAAGCCCTGGTTCCAGCGGGTGCGCTGCTTGAGCAGGCTCACCAGGGAGCCGGGCGTCTCCTCGCGGGTGACCATGTCGGAGTCGTACGCGACGACGACCTTCTTGCCGACCGACGAGAGCCGCACCCCCAGGTCGCAGTCCTCGGCGAGGCAGTTCTGGTCCCAGCCGCCGGCCTCGCGGAGCACCTCGGTGCGCACGAAGACCGTGTTGCCGCCCAGCGGGATGAAGCCCTTCTCGGCGTGCAGGTGCAGGCGGGAGCGGAACCAGAAGAAGTACTCCAGGCAGTTGCGCAGGCTGTACCAGCTGGAGTGGAAGTTGATGAGCTGGACCCCGCCCTGGACCACGTCCGCGCCGGTGGAGCGGAAGGCGTGGTCGACGTGGGCGAGCAGCTCGGGGTGGACCTGGTCCTCGGCGTCGAAGACCCCGACGATGTCGCCGCGGCAGGACGGCAGGGCGGTGTTGAGGGCCTTCGGCTTGTTCTTGGTCTCGTGGTGGTCGACGACGACCCGGACCCGGGACGGTTCCCTCGCGGCGGCGCGCTCGGCGACGGCGGCGGTCTCGGGGTCGTCGTGCCCGACGATCACGATGATCTCGTAGTCGGTGTGGCTCGACTCCAGGAGCCGGTCGATGGTGTGCTCCAGCACCGCCTGCTCGTGGCGGGCGGGCAGCAGCAGGGAGAAGGCCAGCCGGCCGCCCCCGTCGGGGCGGTCGAAGCGGGTGGACGCGAGCACTTCCGGCGTGCGCCAGGCGTGCATCTGCCACCAGAGCGTGAAGGCGGCGATCCCGAAGAGCGCCAACGAAATCACGGAAACGAACACAGAGGTGTACAAATTGTCCCCCCGGACATGCCGCAACCCCCGGCGGCGCTCGTGAAACCCCCCGGAGGCTCGGGCGGGCCCCCCGGCCCGCCACCTCCGCTTCCCCCTTGCGCACCCCCCAGTGCGCCCTCGCAGTGTCTCCCGAAACGGTGACTCTCGAACGACCTGAGATTAGACAGTGAACATGACACTCAAAAGCGGGGTGGAGGAAAAGCACGTTCCTGAACTGGCGTGCGAGTAACCGGAATTGACGCTACTCCGGACACTTCAGGGACGAACCGTACCCAACTGCTGCGCCAACTCGACCGGGTCCGTCGTAGGCCGCGCGCAGACGAAATGTCGACACACATACGCCGTCGGAAGGTCGTGTACGAGTGTGCGCTCGGCCAGCAGGGGGAACTCCCCTCCGCTGCCGTCCTCCGCGAGCGGCAGGCCGGTCGCCACCACCGCCCCGGGAGCCGTCCCCAGCAACGCCGCCCGGTGCAGCGCCGCCCGCGCCGGATCGTCCGGATGCCCGACGACCGCCACCTCGCGCGGCCCGTCCAGCAGCGCCTCGGACACCGCCAGGCCGTGCCCGATGAAGCGCGGCACCCGCGGCCCCAGTGCGTGCACCACCCCGAGCGCCCGCTCGGCCGCCGTGCGGTGGGCCTGCGAACCGGTGTGCGCGGCGTACGAGAGCAGGGCCCCGGCGGCCGCCGTCCAGCCGGACGGCGCGGCCGTGTCGGTCGGGTCCTGCGGCCGGCGGATCAGCTTCTCCGCGTCGTGCGCCGTGTCGTACAGCGAACCGTCCTCGGCGGTGAACCGGTCCAGCACCAGGTCGACGAGGAACCCGGCGAACTCCAGCCAGACCCCCTCCCCGGTCACCGAAGCCAGCGCGAGGAACCCCTCGGCCACGTCGCCGTAGTCCTCCAGCACGCCCGCGTTCGCGCCCACCTGACCGTCCTTGCTGGTCCGCGCCAGCCGGGCCCGGCCGTCCATGTGCAGCCGCACCAGCAGGTCCGCGGCCTCGGTGGCCCGCTCGACCAGGTCGGGCCGCTCGAAGAACGCCCCGCACTCGGCGAGGGCGGCGATGGCCAGCCCGTTCCAGGCCGCGACGACCTTGTCGTCCCGCCCGGGTGCGGGCCGCAGCTGCCGCGCCGCGAACAGCCGCGCCCGGATCGACGCGATCCGCTCGGCGTCGGCCGCCGGGCCGTCCTGGGGCAGCTGGAGCACGGACGTGCCGTGCTCGAAGGTGCCCTCCTCGGTCACCCCGAAGTACCCGACGGCCAGCTCCCCGTCCTCCTCGCCGAGCACCTCCCGCAGCTGGTCGGGGGTCCACGCGTAGTACGCCCCCTCCACGTGCTTGCCGCTGACCGGGTCCTCGCTGTCGGCGTCGAGCGCGGAGGCGAAGCCGCCCTGGTCGGTGCGCAGCTCCCGCACCATGAAGTCGGCCGTCTCCAGCGCGACCCGGCGCGCGAGGTCGGAGCCCGTGGCCCGCCAGAGGTGCGCGTAGACCCGGCAGAGCAGCGCGTTGTCGTACAGCATCTTCTCGAAGTGCGGCACGACCCACTCCCGGTCCACCGAGTACCGCGCGAACCCGCCGCCGAGCTGGTCGTAGATCCCGCCCCGGGCCATGGCCTCGCACGTGTCGGCGGCCATCTGCAGCGCCCCCTCGGACCCGGTGCGGGCATGGTGGCGCAGCAGGAACTCCAGCACCATGGACGGCGGGAACTTCGGCGCCCCGCCGAATCCGCCGCGCGCGGCGTCGTACTCCCGCGTCAGCCCGAGCAGCGCCTGCGCCAGCTCCTCCGGCCCCGGCGCGCCCGCCTTGCCGTAGTCCAACTGCCGCCCGGCCAGCTCCCGTACGATCCGCTGCGCGACCTCGGCCACTTCCTCGGGCCGCCCCACCCAGGCGGTCCGCACGCCTTCGAGGACCTGCATGAAGGAGGGCATCCCGTGGCGGGGCTCGGGCGGGAAGTACGTCCCGAAGTAGAACGGCTCGGCGTCCGGGGTCAGGAACACGGTCATCGGCCAGCCGCCCTGCCCGGTGGCGGCCTGCACGGCCTCCATGTAGACGGCGTCGACGTCGGGCCGCTCCTCGCGGTCCACCTTGATGTTGACGAAGTGCTCGTTCATGTAGGCGGCGGCCAGCTCGTCCTCGAAGGACTCGTGCGCCATCACATGGCACCAATGGCAGCTCGAATAGCCGACGCTGAGCAGGACGGGCACGCCCCGCTCCCGCGCCTCGGCGAATGCCTCCGGCGACCACGGCCACCAGTCGACGGGGTTGTCGGCGTGCTGGAGCAGATACGGCGAGGTCTCGTTCTCGAGGCGGTTCGGCATGGGGACATCCTGCCCCAAGAGACCAGATCAGCGCCGAAGGAGCGGGGACAGGTCGCCGGTCCAGGTGTCGCGCGTACGGGTCCAGATGGCGGCGCAGCCGGCGCGGGCGGGGGTGGCGAGGTCCGGGTGGCGGGCGGGGGCCGCGCCCAGGACGGCGCAGCGGTGGGACTCCGCGCGGACGGCGTCCGGGGCGTGTTCGTCGTGCGGGTCGGGGACCGGGTCGGCCGCGGCGGCGAGGTCGTAGGCCCGGGCGGCCGTCAGGAGGACCTGCTCGCCACCGGACGGCAGGGCCCCCGCACCCCGGGGCCCGGGGGCCGGCCCGCCGTCGGACCGGCCGCGCAGGAGCACCACCTGGGCGAAGCGGTCGGCGGCGTCCTCCTCGGCGCGGTCGGCGGCGTCCTCCTCGGCGCGGTCGCCGCCGGGCCGCAGGTCCAGGGCGTCCACCAGCGCGTGCCCGGCCTCGTGGTACAGCGTCTCGCGGACCACCTCGGCCAGCCGTTCGTCCGGCCGGGGGTCCCCCGCCTGCTCGAACAGCGCGCGTTGCTCGGTCAGATCCTCGTAGCAGAGCTCGATGCGGCGCCGCTGCGGGTCGTAGCCGGTGCCCTCGCCGGAGCAGGAGCGGGCCACGACGCTCACCCGGTGCGGGAGGGCGAGGTAGTCGTTGAGGTCGGCGAGGGCGGACTCGGCGCTCTTCCCGGCCTTCAGCAACCGGGAGCTGGGGCCGTCAGCCGCCGCGGGCCGCTCGTAGCGCAGGACGAAGCCCGGGGCGGGGGCCTGCTGTCCGCATCCGGCCGCCGCCGCCGCGAGCAGCGCCCCCGCAGCGCATCCGGCCAGGGTCGCGGCCGCCCGCCGTACGGGGCTCACGCGCGGATCCTGCCTGCCGTCATCGGGTCCCCCGTCCGGGTGGTGTGGAGTGGCCAGCGAGTGCTCCGGCACGTGCACGCGCCGCCAACTCCCTCTGAACTAGCTCAGATTCTCTCGCGCTCGCGCCCGTCCCGACGGACACTTGGGGCTCGTTGCCGGAGCTCTCCGAGGGGGATGCCGATGCGGGACAGCCATCGCAGTGAGGCCGAGCGGCTGTTGGAGCGGACCGTGGACGAGGAGGCGCGGCGGGCGGCGGCGGGAGCGCCGGTGGACGGGACGGCGCTGCTGGCCCGGGCCCGGGAGGCGCTGGACGCGCTCGCCGCGAGCGCGGCTGCGGAGTACGAGGCGTACGTACGGGCCCTGGACGAGGCGGCGGCCGGCGAGCAGTCGCTCGGCGAGGCCTTCAAGCGCGGCGGCGCCCCAACGGCCTTACTGGTCACGGCGGTCGCGGCGGCAGCGGCCTTCGGGGCGGACTTGGCGCTCGGAGTCGCGGCCGGTACGGCACTGACCGCCGGGGCGGTGACGGGCGTCGCGGGGGCGGTCGCGACCGTGGCGAAGGTGACGGCCCTGCACCTGCCGGCGGCGAACCGGCGGGCCGGGGAACGGGGCCGTCCGGGCGGGCCCGAGCAGCTGAGGCTGCAGTGGCTGTCGGCCTTGGAGGTGCGCGGCATCCGGCCCTTCCTGGAGCAGCAGCGCGCGGTGACCGCGGCGGCGCGGACGCCGCGTACGGCTCCCCGGAGCACACCCCAGCTGCGCGGGACGGACCGCAGTGCGCAGGCGCGGCGGCGCAACGCCCTGGAGCAGTCCTTCGGGCAGCTGCCGCAGCCCGAAGGGCCGTTCACGGGCCGCAAGGCGGAGCTGACGCGGATCGCGCAGTGGGTCCAGGCGGCCCGGGCCAGCACCGAGACCCGCCCCGTCGTGGTGGTGCTGCACGGGGAGCCGGGGGTGGGCCGGACGGCTCTGGCGCTGCGGGCGGCGCACGGGCTGAGGGACCAGTTCCGCGGCGCGTGCGTGGTGGACCTGCGGGGCGCGGGCTCCTCTGCGCGCGGCGAGGCGCCGCTGTCGACGCGCGAGGCGCTGCTGCACCTGCTGAACCGGCTGGGCGCACCGCGCGAGCAGCTGTTGTTCCGGGAGGGGGCCTCGGCGGAGCAGCAGGTGCGCCGGCTGGGCGAGCTGTACCACCAGCACCTCCAGGGCCTGCCGGTGACGGTGGTGCTCGACGACGCGGTGGACGCGGCTCAGGTGCGGGCGCTGGTGCCGGAGCGTTCGGAGAGCCTGGTGCTGGTGACCGCGCGGGAGCCGCTGGAGCTGCCCGCGGACCTGGCGGCATGGGTGCACCAGCTTCCGGTGGAGCCGCTGGCCGACGCCGACGCGGCGGAGCTGGTGCGGCAGGCCGCCGCCCCGCCCCGGGAGGCGGACGCGGCCGCCGTGGTGGAGCGCAGCGGCGGGCTCCCGCTGGCCCTGCGCCTGCTGACGCCGCCCGCCCGCGAGGGGCTGGTCCCCGACGCCGGTCCGGGCCATCCGGTGGAGCTGGCCCTGCGCGCCGCCGACGCCCGCCTCGACGGGCCGGCCCGGCTGCTGCTGCGGCGGTTGCCGCTGGCCGGGCGGGCCTCGCTCGGCGGCGCCGCCGCGTCCGCGCTGGCCGACGTACCCGAGCAGGCGGCGCTGCGCGCGCTGGAGGAGCTGTGCGAGGCGGGTCTGATCGAGCGGGTGCGGGGCCAGCGGTTCCGGATGCACGACGCGGTGCGCGCGTACGCGGCGGGGCGGCTGGAGGCGGAGGAGGACCGGGCGCAGGCGGCGGCCGCGCACGAGCGGCTGATCCGGGTGTACGCGCAGCTGGCGGACTCGGTGATCCGGATGGTCGACGGGAAGATGTCGACTCGCGCCCACCAGTTCGGCGTGCACGGCTTCACCTCGCTGGACGCGGCCCTGCGCTGGCTGGACGACGAGTCGAGCTTCATCACGGCCGCGCTGCGGCACTCGGAGGGCGTGGACCAGCAGGCGGTCTTGGACCTGCTGGGAGCGCTGTGCGACTTCTGTCTGCTGCGCGGGGACCTGTACCGGCTCGGTGAGATCAACGAGCTGACGCAGGCGGTGGAGGCGGGCCGGCAGGGGCGGCTGGTGCGGTCGGTGCAGTGGCGCACCGGTATCGCGGCGCGGCAGCTGGGCGAGCTGGACAAGGCCCGCACGACGCTGACCTCGGTCGTGGACCAGTACAAGGAGGCGCAGCAGGAGGCGGGGGCCGGGATGGCCCTGATCTCGCTGGGCATCACCTTGCACCACCAGGGCAGCCTGCCGGAGGCCGCGGCCCGCATCCGGGAGGCGCTGGCGCTCCAGGAGCCGCCGGAGCTGGCGGGCGACCGGGCGTGGGGGCTGCACGCCCTGGCGGCCGTGGAGCGGGACCGGGCGCACCTGGCGGAGGCGATGGCGCTGCTGGAGCGGTCGCTGGAGCTGCACCGGGAGAGCGAGAGCGTGCACGGCGAAGCGTGGGCGCACTTCCAGCTGGGCCAGGTGTTCCTGCGGGTGGGGGACGTGAAGCGGGCCGAGGCGGAGCTGCGGCTGGCCCTCGACCTGTACGGGCGCACGCGCGACGACCGCGGGGAGGCGTGGGCGCTGACCCAGCTGGGCCGGGCCCGGGTGGTGGACGGCGATCCGGGGCCCGCGCTGGAGCGGCTGCGGGACGCACTGGCCCGCCACCGGGAGGCGGAGGACGCCCGCGGCGAGGCGTGGACGCTGTACTACCTGGGGCAGGCGCTGGAGGAGGGCGGCGAGCGCGATCAGGCGGTGCGGGAGCTGGAGCGGGCCCGGACGCTGTTCTCGCGGATGCGGGACGTGTACGGGCTGGCGCACGCACGGCACCATTCGGGCCGGGTCACGCGCGACCAGCGGGCGGCGCAGACGGGGAACCTGAAGAACTCCGGCTTCGCGCGGCAGCTGCTGGTGGACGCGCGGGCGGACTTCCGGCGGATCGGGCTGGCCCACGGCGAGGCCTGGACCTGCCTGGAGCTGGCGGTGGTGGACGCGGGCAACGCGAAGGTGTCGCAGGCGCTGGGCCTGTGCGAGGAGGCGGTGCGGCTGTTCATCTCGTACGGGGACCGGCGCGGGGAGGACTGGGCTCGGTTCCTGCGCTGCACGCTGCTGCCGTTCGCCGTGCCGGCGGCTCCCGAGGAGGCACGGGCCGAGCTGGACCGGCTGGCCGCCTCCGCACATCCGGCGCGGGACGGGCGGCTGGAGGACTGCCTGGAGACGTACGCCGTGATCCTGGGCCGCGGGGTGGACCCGGCGGAGGACTGGCAGGCGTGGCGGCTCGGCCTGGTGCCGAACCTCCACTCCCGGGAGATCATGGGCGTCCCGCTGCCGCCCGCGGCCGGGTCCGCGTGACGCGCGGAAGCCGCCGCCCCGCCGGATGGCGGGCGGGGCGGCGGCCGTCGGGGCCGGCTTTTGCGCCCGAGGGGCTCTTGACCTGCTGCCGGACGGACTAGGAGGCCCGGTCCGAAGGGGAGGACGGGGAACCGGCGGCCTCCGGCTCGGGGGCCTCCTGGAAGTTCACCCGTCCCATGTGCCGGTTCATCGACTTCATCAGGGCCCACACGCCGAGGGCGAGGGCCGCGAACACGATGAAGCCCAGGAGGCCGGGGGTCACCTTGTTCTTGTCGAAGGTGTCACCCGCCAGCGGGAGGAGCTGGGTCAGTGCTGCCTGCGTAGCGCTCATGGCTAGGCATTCTCCCGGATGCCCGCGAAGAGGTCGGACTCGGGGAGGGAGGTGTCGACGAGCGACTTCGCGAGCTCGTACTCCTCCGTGGGCCAGACCTCCTTCTGGATGTCCATCGGGACGCGGAACCAGCCGCCGTCCGGGTCGATCTGCGTGGCGTGGGCGATGAGGGCCTTGTCACGGATCTCGAAGAACTCGGCGCAGGGCACGTGGGTGGTCAGGGTCCGCTCGGTGCGCTCGAACTCCTTCCACCGCTCCAGCCACTCCCCGTAGGGGGACTCCATGCCGCGCGAGAGCAGCGCCTCGTGCAGCGCGACGGTGCGCGGCTTGTTGAAGCCCTGGTTGTAGTAGAGCTTCTGCGGCTGGTACGCCGGGCCGAACTCGGCCTCCGGGTACTTCTCGGTGTCGGCCGCTCCGTCGAAGGCCACCATCGAGATCTTGTGGGTCATGATGTGGTCGGGGTGCGGGTAGCCGCCGTTCTCGTCGTACGTGGTGACGACCTGCGGCCTGAAGGCCCGGATCTTCTTCACGAGGCGGCCGGCGGCCTCGTCCACGTCCTCCAGCGCGAAGCAGCCCGCGGGCAGCGGGGGCAGCGGGTCGCCCTCGGGCAGGCCCGAGTCGACGTAGCCGAGCCACTCCTGCTCGACGCCGAGGATCCCGCGCGCCTCGTCCATCTCCTTGCGGCGCACCTCGTGGATGTTCTCCTCGATGTACTTGTCACCCTGGAGCTTGGGGTTCAGCACGGAGCCGCGCTCGCCGCCGGTGCAGGTCACGACCAGCACGGGGACCCCCTCGGACACGTACTTGGCCATGGTGGCCGCGCCCTTGCTGGACTCGTCGTCGGGGTGGGCGTGGACGGCCATCAGTCGAAGCTGCTCGGTCAAGACGGGATCCTCTGCAATTCGGCGTGACAGTCGGCTTCTATAGTGACCGAATCGGGGGACGGAAAATTCCGGGGGTGGGTCCACACGGATCCGGCCCCGCCCTGGCGGAAGGAACGATCGATGAGCGCGGTGCGCGAAGGGCTGCCCGAGGGCCGTTACGGCCGGTCGGCGGACGAGCGTGCGGACCGGAAGCTCAAGATCGTCGGTTCCGTGCTGGGGGCCCTGCTGCTGGGCGTGGTCGGGTGGATCGGCTGGGACTACGTCGCGGGGCAGAGCGTCAGCGCCGAGGTGATCAAGTTCCAGGTCGTGTCGGACAACGAGGTGAAGGTGCACCTGGAGGTCCGCAAGGAGACCTCGGTCACCGGGGTGTGCACCCTCAGCTCCCAGGACAAGGAGCACGCCGAGGTGGGCCGGGCGGACTTCACGTTCGCGCAGGCCGAGGCGCGCGTCGACGAGGTCGTCTCGCTGAAGACGACCAGCCGCGCCACAATGATCGAGCTGGTCGGCTGCCAGCCGGCGACCCTCTGAGCACACGATCCGGGACACGGCGGGCGGGCAATCGGACTCGCGGGTCCTCCCCCTTTTCTTCCCGAATTGTTAGGCTCGTGGTTTCGTCCGCCGCTGGCGGCCTTGTAGTCCCCTGTACCGACGAGGAGCACCCGTGACCCAGACGAGCGAAAGCGTCACCTGGCTGACCCAGGCGGCGTACGACCAGCTGAAGGCAGAGCTGGACTACCTCTCTGGTCCCGCACGCACGGAGATCGCCACGAAGATCGCAGCCGCCCGCGAGGAGGGCGACCTGCGCGAGAACGGCGGTTACCACGCGGCCAAGGAAGAGCAGGGCAAGCAGGAGCTCCGCGTCCGCCAGCTGACGCAGCTCCTGGAGAACGCCAAGGTCGGGACCGCGCCCGCGGCCGAGGGCGTGGTGGCCCCCGGCACGCTGGTCAAGATCGCCTTCGACGGCGACGAGGACGACACCATGGAGTTCCTGCTGGCCTCGCGCGAGTACGCGTCCTCGGACTTCGAGACGTACTCGCCCCAGTCCCCGCTCGGCAGCGGTGTCCTGGGCAAGGCGATCGGCGAGGACGCCGAGTACGAGCTGCCGAACGGCAAGAAGGCTTCCGTCAAGATCCTCGACGTCAAGCCCTTCACCGGCTGATCACCCCCCTGTCCCGACACGTCGATGCCCGGCCGGGTCCTCCCGGCCGGGCATCGGTGCGTACGCCTACGCGGTCGCCGAGCGATACTTGCGGACGGCCAGGGTCCGGAAGACCGCGATGATCAACAGCGACCAGAGCACGGAGGCCAGGACCGGGTGCTGCATCGGCCAGGCCGCCGGGGCCTCGTAACCCGGCGGGAGGTTGCCGAAGAGCTCTCGGGCCGCCTGGACGGTGGCGCTGAAGGGGTTCCATTCCGCGATGTGCCGCAGGAAGGCCGGCATGTTGTCGGAGGGGACGAAGGCGTTCGAGATGAACGTCAGCGGGAAGAGCCAGATCAGCCCGCCCGAGGTGGCCGCCTCCGGGGTGCGCACGGACAGGCCGATCAGGGCGCCGATCCAGGAGAAGGCGTAGCCGAGCAGGAGCAGCAGGGCGAAGCCGCCGAGCACCTCTCCGAGGTTCGTGTGGGTGCGCCAGCCGACGATCAGGGCCACGACCGCGAGGACCACGATGGTCAGGGCGGTCTGGACGAGGTCGGCGAGCGTGCGGCCGGTGAGGACCGCCCCGCGGGCCATGGGCAGGGACCGGAAGCGGTCGATGAGGCCCTTGTGCATGTCGTCCGCGATGCCCGCGCCGGCGCCGGCGGTGGCGAAGGTGACGGTCTGGGCGAAGATGCCGGCCATCAGGAACTCGCGGTAGGCGGCGGGCGAGGTGTTGCCGCCGACACTGATGGAGCCGCCGAAGACGTAGCTGAACAGCACGACGAACATGACCGGCTGGATCACACCGAAGATGATCATCTCGGGGATCCGGGACATGCGGATCAGGTTCCGCTTGGCTATCACCAGGGAGTCGTTGACGCCCTGGACGAGGCCGCCGCGCGGGCGGGGCGCCGCGATTTCCCGCAGCGGGGCGGGACCCGGGGTGCCCGGGGTCGGGGAGGTGAGGGTCACTTCGCCTTCTCCTTCCGCGCCGCCTTGCGGCCCTTGGCGTCGGCGGGGAGCTCGCCCTCGCCGTTCTCGTCGGTGGTCCGTTCCGCCGCGTGGCCGGTCAGGGAGATGAACACGTCGTCGAGGGTCGGGCGGCGCAGCCCGATGTCGTCGATCTCGATGCCCCGGGCGTCCAGCTCGCGGATGACCTCGGCGAGGAGCTTGGCCCCGCCGGACACGGGCACGGTGAGTTTGCGGGTGTGCTCCTCGACGGTGGTCTCGCCCTTGCCGAAGACGGCGAGCACCTCGCTCGCACCCGCGATGTGCTCGCGCTCGTGGACGACGACCTCAACGCGCTCGCCGCCCGTGCGGGCCTTGAGCTGGTCGGAGGTGCCGCGGGCGATGACCCTGCCGTGGTCGACGACGCAGATGTCGTGCGCGAGGTGGTCGGCCTCCTCCAGGTACTGGGTGGTGAGCAGGAGGGTGGTGCCGCCGGCGACCAGTTCCTGGATGATGCCCCACAGCTGCTGGCGGTTGCGGGGGTCGAGTCCGGTGGTCGGTTCGTCCATGAACATCACGGGCGGGCTGACGACGAGGGCGGCCGCGAGGTCGAGGCGCCTGCGCATGCCGCCGGAGTAGGTCTTCGCGGTGCGGTCGGCGGCGTCGGAGAGGTTGAAGCGCTCGAGGAGTTCGTCGGCCCGGGCCTTCGCCGCCTTGGCCTTCATCTGGTAGAGCTGGCCGACCATCTGGAGGTTCTCGCGGCCGGTGAGGTACTCGTCGACGGCGGCGAACTGGCCGGACAGGCCTATCGCGCGGCGGACCTCGTTGGGGTGTTTGAGTACGTCCATGCCGGCGACGACGGCCTTGCCGCTGTCGGGGCGGAGCAGGGTGGTCAGGACGCGCACGGTCGTGGTCTTTCCCGCCCCGTTGGGGCCGAGCAGACCCAGGACGGTGCCCTCGGGAACATCGAGGTCCACGCCGTCCAACGCCCGTACGTCGCCGAAGGTCTTGACCAGGCCTTCGGCATAGATCGCGCCTGGCATATGGATTCTCCCAGTGTGAATCGGGCCAGCTGAAATCCGGTCATTCCTAGGCAAAGCTTAGGGGCGCCGGACATCCCTCGCCCGGCCCAGCGGGGGATGCGGATCCTCCTCCCCCGCCACCCGGCGCACGTTATCGCGTTATATCGCGAGCTGCCAGACCTCCGGCCAACCCGTCAGCCCCTCAGCCCATCACCTTGTACCCCGCGCTGTGCAGCGACCGCGCGACGTCCGCGCAGTGCTCCGGGCCCTTCGTCTCCAGGTGCAGCTCCACCTCCACCTCGGTGAGCCCGAGCCGCGGGTCGGTCCGTACGTGGCTCACATCCAGAACGTTCGCATCCACCACTGACAACACCCCCAGCAGCCCGGCCAGGGCTCCCGGCCGGTCCGCCACGCGCAGCCGCAGTGACAGGTACCGGCCCGCCGCCGCCATGCCGTGGCGCAGGATCCGCTGGAGCAGCAGCGGGTCGACGTTCCCGCCCGACAGGACGGCCACCACCGGGCCCCCGCCGTACCGTTCGGGCTCGCTCAGCAGCGCGGCGACCGGGCTGCACCCGGCCGGCTCGACCACCAGCTTGGCCCGCTCCAGGCACAGCAGCAGGGCACTGGAAAGCGCGTCCTCGGACACCGTACGCACGTCGTCGAGGAGCTCGCCGATGATTTTGAAGGGGACGTCGCCAGGGCGGCCGACCTTGATGCCGTCCGCCATCGTGTTCGGGTCGTCGATCGACACCGGGTGCCCGACCTTCAGCGAGGGCGGGTACGCGGCCGCGCCCGCCGCCTGGACGCCGATCACCTTCACGTCGGGACGCAGCGCCTTCACGGCGACGGCGATGCCGGCCGCGAGACCGCCGCCACCGATGCCGACGAGGATCGTACGGACCTCGGGGCACTGCTCGAGGATCTCCAGGCCCACCGTGCCCTGGCCCGCGATGATGTCGCGGTGGTCGAAGGGGTGGATGAACACCGCCCCGGTGCGGTCCGCGTACTCCTGGGCGGCGGCCAGGGTCTCGTCGACGACGTGGCCGTGCATGCGCACCTCTGCGCCGTACTCCTGGGTCGCGGCCACCTTGGGCAGCGGCGCGCCGACGGGCATGAACACCGTGGAGCGGACCCCGAGGAGGGAGGAGGCCAGTGCCACGCCCTGCGCGTGGTTGCCGGCGCTGGCCGCCACGACGCCCGCGGCACGCTGCTCGGGTCGCAGGCCGGCGATGCGCACGTACGCCCCGCGCAGCTTGAAGGAGCCGGTGCGCTGGAGGTTCTCGCACTTGAGGTGGACCGGGGAGCCGGTGAGCGAGGTGAGGTGCCGGCTGCCCTCCATCGCGGTCACCCGGGAGACGCCGGAGAGCATCTTCTGAGCCCCCCGGACGTCGTCGAGGATGACCTGCGGGACGGGCTCGGGCACGCGGTAGTTCATGCCGCCAGTCTCGCAGCCCGCGCGCGGCCGGGCTCAGCGCGGCCGAGCCGGGCTCAGCGCGGCGAAGGGGAGGCGAGTGGGGCCGCGGGGCGGGGCGGAGGCGGACCCGGCGGCAGACGCGGGAGGGCGCGAGAAGAGCACGAGCAGAGCAGGAGAGGGGTGCGAGAGGGGTGCGAGAGGGGCGAAAACCCGCCATCCGGGACGGCCCCGGAGGGGCTGCGCGCACGGGCCGTACCAGTTCTCGTACGAGCCGTACGAGCCGCCGCACGGCCGCGTACGCTGTCCCCCATCCTTGTCGGACCCACGCGAAGAGAGCCCACGGCCATGCCTTCATCCCCGGCCAATTCCGATCTGCCCGCGGTGGGCGAAGCGCCTGCCGGAGCGGGTCTCCTCGACGCGCTCCAGCACCAGGTGGCGGTCTTCGCGCGGCGCGCCGAGCAGACCCGCCTGGGCGGTGTCGGCCAGGCCCGCAACTCGATGGACCGGGCCGCGTACCTGCTGCTGAACCGGCTCGACCTGGAGGGGCCGATGGGCGTCAAGGCGCTCGCCGGCGGCATGGGCATCGACTCCTCGACGGTGACCCGGCAGGTCGCGCCGCTGGTCGACGGCGGTCTGGTCAAGCGGACCTCGCACCCCGAGGACGGCCGGGCCGTGGTCCTCGCGCTGTCCCCGCGCGGGCTGGCGCGGCTGGAGGAGGTGCGCTCCTCGCGGCGCGAGCTGATGGCGCGCGTGACGGAGGAGTGGACCGAGGCGGAGCGCGAGTCCTTCACGAAGCTGCTGACCCGCTTCAACCTGTCGCTGTCGGAGCTGATGGCGGCCGTCGCCGACGCCGGCCCGGCGTCCTGACCCTTGACCCGGACGGGCCCGCTGCCCGCACTATGTGAACCATGCGGGCGGTTGACCAACGGGCAGGCTCCTACACGGAGTTCCAGGCCTTCGTCGCGGGCGCGGCGGGGCGGCTGCTGCACGTCGCGATCCTGCTGACCGGTGAGCCGGAGCCCGCGCGCCGGCTGCTGGCGGGCGCCCTGGCCCGTACGTACGCTAACTGGCAGCGGCTGCGCGGGGACGACCCGTACGACTTCACCCGCCAGGAGCTGTGCACGGCCTTCGCCCGCACCGGCCGGCGCCACCAGGGCGGGCACGGGGTACTGGCGCGGCTGAGCCCGCTGGAGCGGCTCGTGCTCGTCCTGCGGATCTACGAGGGGGTCGCGGAGGAGGTCACGGCGGCGCAGCTGGGGCTGCCGGCCGAGCGGGTACGGGTGCTGTGCAACCGGGCCGTGGCGGAGCTGCGGTGAGCGGATTCCCGGACCGGAAGGAAGCCCGGGTCAGGCGGCTCCTGGAGGGCCCGTACCCGGCGGTGCCGGCGGATCTGGCGGCGGGCGCGGCGGCGCGCGGCGACCGCCTGCTGCGCCGCCGCCGGGTCCTGCGCGGGTTCGGCTGGGCGCTGCTCTTCGCCGCGGCGGTGGCCTTCACGGTCTGGGCCGTGCTCACCCAGCCGTGGGCCGCACCGCCCGCGGACATCTCGCCTCCCCTGGAGGGCTGGTGACCGCGACCCGGCCCTCCAGGGGAGCGGCGGTCAGCCCAGGGCCTGGGTCAGGTCCGCGAGGAGGTCGTCGGCGTTCTCGATGCCCACCGACAGGCGGACCAGGTCGCCCGGGACCTCGAGGGCCGAGCCCACCACCGAGGCGTGCGTCATGCGGCCCGGGTGCTCGATCAGGGACTCGACGCCGCCGAGGGACTCGCCCAGCGTGAACAGCTTGGCGCGGTTGCAGACCTCGACCGCCGCCTCCTCGCCGCCGGCGACCCGGAAGGAGATCATCCCGCCGAAGTTGCGCATCTGCTTGGCGGCGATGTCGTGCCCCGGGTGCTCCGGCAGGCCCGGGTACAGGACCTGGGTGACCTTGGGGTGGCGGGTCAGCATCTCGGCGACCTTGGTCGCGTTCTCCGCGTGCCGGTCCATGCGTACGGCCAGGGTCTTGATGCCGCGCAGCACGATCCACGAGTCGAACGGCCCGGCCACCGCGCCCATGGCGTTCTGGTGGTAGGCCAGCTCCTCGCCCAGCGCCGCGTCGGCGGTGACCAGCGCGCCGCCGACCACGTCGGAGTGGCCGCCCATGTACTTGGTCAGCGAGTGCAGGACCACGTCCGCGCCGAGCGCCAGGGGCTGCTGGAGGTAGGGGGACGCGAAGGTGTTGTCGACGACCAGCCGGGCGCCGGCGGTGCGCGCGATGTCGGCGACCACGGCGATGTCGGTGATGCCGAGCAGCGGGTTGGACGGGGTCTCGACCCAGATGAGCTTGGTCTTGGGGGTGAGGGCCGCGCGGACGGCGGCGGCGTCGGAGGTGTCGGCCACCGACCACTCCACGCCCCAGCGGGAGACGACCTTCGCGAAGAGGCGGAAGGTGCCGCCGTAGGCGTCGTTGGGGATGACCACGTGGTCGCCCGGGGAGAGCATCGTCCGCAGCAGGCAGTCCTCTGCGGCGAGCCCGGACGCGAAGGCGAGCCCGCGCCGGCCGCCCTCCAGCGCCGCGAGGTTCTCCTCGAGGGCGGTGCGGGTGGGGTTGGCGCTGCGGCTGTACTCGTAGCCGCCGCGCAGGCCCCCGACGCCGTCCTGCTTGTACGTGGAGACCTGGTAGATCGGCGGTACGACCGCGCCGGTCAGCGGGTCCGCCGTGTTGCCCGCGTGGATCGCGCGGGTCTCGAAGCTCTGGTGCTCGTGGCTGTCGTCGCTCATGGGCAGAGCCTAAGCCCCGCCTGGCGTTTGCTCCTCTCCTGGCCCGGTCTTGGACCGCCATTGGCCTGCGGCCCCCTCGGTCTGGTTCGCTTGAGGCATGGAGATTCTGTGGTTCCTGTTCGCGATCCTCATGATCGTGTTCGTCATCGGCCCGTACGTACGGCGCAAGCGCGGTGGTGTCCGGCTGGTCGCTCCCGGCAGCCCGGACGCCGCCGACCCCGCGAACTACGGGTTCGACCGGCAGGAGGATCTCGACATCCGGATCCCCGGGCCGGACCGGGACCTGATGGACGCCCTCGACCACGTGCGCAGCACCGGCCAGTGGCAGGCCGCCTCGCAGCTGCTCGCCGGGACCCCGAAGGACGGCGAGCAGCGCTGGCAGCGCGTGCAGGCCTTCGGCGGGGCGGCGGCCCTGGAGCTCGTACAGCAGCCGGGTGTGGGCGCGCAGTGGCTGAAGGCGTGGCGGCTGGAGGCCGACAAGGACGCGGGCGGCGCGCAGGTGCACGCGGAACTGCTGGTGCAGCAGGCGTGGCGCAGCTCGGGCGGGGTCGGCTCGCAGGACCACCGGATCATCCTGGAGGAGGCCAGGGAGGCCTGCCGCAAGGCGGCGCTGCTGTCGCCGGGCGACCCCGTCCCGTACATCACGGAGCTGGCGATCGCGCGGGGGCTGGCGTACTCGGAGGCGGAGTTCGACGCGCTGTGGGCGAAGGTCATGGACCGGGCACCGGCGCACATGGGTGCGCACCTGGCGGCGCTGCACTACTGGTGCGGCAAGTGGCACGGCTCGCGGGAGCACGCGGACGCGTTCTCGCACGCGGCCGCGGCCCGCGCCCCGCAGGGCTCGCTGCTGGCGGCGCTGCCGCTGTTCGCGGTGTACGAGAACCTGCCGGACGTGGTCCTGATCGGGAGCTTCTACCAGAGCGCGGTCGTGACGCGGGCGGTGGAGGGCGCGCTGTACGCGGTCCACACGGCGCGCCAGGACGACCCGATGCTGGCGCACGTACGGCACCTGCTGCTGCTGTTCCTGGTCAACATGGAGCGCTGGGCGGAGGCGATGGAGCAGGTCCGGCACGTGGACGGCTACGTGGGTGCCCTGCCGTGGTCGGCCTCGGAGGACCCGGCGGCGCAGTACGCGGTGTACCGGGCGCTGGCCGTGGCCGGCTACGAGGCCAACGGCGGCTCCCCGGCGACGCTGCCGCACTGACGCCGGCGCGGTCGGTGGCGGGCCGGGAATCCCGGCCCGCCCTTCTTTCGTTGTCATGCGTACAAGGAGGGAATCCATGTTCTCGTACCGCCGCACGCCCGAGCTCCCCACCCGCGAGGAGGCCCTGAAGGGCCGCTCCGAGCCTCTCTTCGCCCTGCCCGAGAAGCACACCGTGCTCGGCAACCCGCTGGCCGGCCCCTACCCGGAGGGCCTGGAGGTCGCCGACTTCGGGCTGGGCTGTTTCTGGGGCGCGGAACGCAAGTTCTGGCAGACCCCCGGGGTCTGGACGACGCTGGCCGGCTACCAGGGCGGCTACACCGAGAACCCGACCTACGAGGAGGTCTGCTCGGGCCAGACCGGCCACACGGAGGTCGTCCGCGTGGTCTTCGACCCGGCGCAGGTCTCGTACACCACCCTTCTGAAGCTCTTCTGGGAGTCCCACGACCCGACCCAGGGCTTCCGCCAGGGCAACGACGTGGGCACCCAGTACCGCTCGGCGGTCTACACCCACTCCCCCGCCCACCAGGCGGCGGCGGAAGCCTCCCGCGAGGCCTACCAGCAGGTCCTCACCGCCTCGGGCCACGCCGCAATCACCACGGCGATCCTCCCGGCGGCGGACCGCCCCTTCTGGCCGGCGGAGGCCTACCACCAGCAGTACCTCGACCGCAACATCAACGGTTACTGCGGCATCGGCGGCACGGGCGTGGCCTGCCCGATCGGCATCGCCGAGGCTCCTGGAGAATGACCGCCCACCCCGCCGACGCGGCGCACGAGCGGCTGGCCCGGCTCTGGCAGGGCCTGACACCTGCCGGGCCTCTGCTCCCTCATGAGCTGAAGACCGCGTACAGCGACCGGTGGGTGCGCTTCCACAGCCTGCCGGAGTCGAAGCGCTACGCGGAGGACGAAGAGGAGTACGCGATCGTCCTGGACCGGTACAACACGGTCCTCGACGAGCTCTTCGCGCACGGCGAGGTGTACGTCGTGACCACAGAATGGGCCGATCCGTCCGGGCCGACGCAGTGGTCGGACCACCGCCGCGCCCTGCACCCCGAGGGCACGGTGTGGACCACGCTGGACCACACCGACGACCCAGATCCGGACTTCCACACACGCTGGTACTTCTACGCCGACCGACGCCGCTGGGAACGCGGCTGCCTCGATCCCCTGCTCCGCGCGGCTGCCGACGACGCACTGTCCGGCGTATTCGTTACCGATGGCGACCTCACCCGGATCCACCATCCGTACGACGGCGGCGCTGACGTCATCCTCGCCACCCCTGAGGAGCGCGACCGTCTGCGCGACCGGCACGCCGCCTGGCTGTCCGCACACTCCTCGGGATACTGATCATGACGGGTCGTAACGTAGACCCGCATCGCGTCCCAGGGTTCGGTCTCGATCGCGTAGTGCCCTTGCGGGAGGGTGGCCGGCGCCCGCCGGCTCTCCTCGTCCCGTTCCACGTCGGGAGGCACCGGGGGAACGGCAGGCAGAGGCGTCAGGTTTGGCGTGGGGCAGCACGCACCTGGCACACAGGAAGACGGTCATGCTGCCGTGGTAGCCGCCGCCCACGTCCCAACGCATCCTCACATTCCAAGCGGGGAGGCTGCTTTCCTGTTCTGGAAAGGATCAGCGCTTGACCCCGCCGCGGCCGGCTCGGGAGCATCGAACGCGACAGGCGTACGCCGACGTGTGGGGGCAAGGATGCTGCGGAAGCTGTCCGGTGACCCGGAGTGCAGGAACGGAACGTGCCCCACCCTGTGGGGCACCGAGGACGCCAAGGACTACGTGGTCCAGGGCTACGTCATCACCGACCCAGAGCGGCTGGCTCAGCTCGACCTGCCCGAAGGTGAAACCGCCGTCGTGGTCCCAGCAGCAGTCCTGGAGGAGTACTTCCGTGCTCAGCGGTGAGGAGTTCGGCCGACTCTTCGAAACCTTCCAGCAGACCGCGTTCCGGCTGGAGACGCTCAGCGTTTACGACGTGGAGGAAGAACGCGAGGAGTTCGAACGCTTCCTGGCCGGCGAGGACATGGGCCCTGACTGGGACGACAACGCGTGGGTACGGTCGATGACCGACAAGGGCAAGCAGGTCTCGCGCGTCCATGTGCTCAGCTCGCCGCTGGAAACCATCGGGATCATCGACCTGTCAGAACTGACCGTGACCGGCCTGCCGGATCACGATTTCTGGCTGTTCGATGACCAGTCGGTGTATCAAATGCACTACACGCCAGAGGGCGCGTTCATCGGCGCCGAGCTGCTCCCTGACGACAGACTTGCCGAGTATCAGCACTACCGAGACCGCGCCCTGGCCGAAGCGGTGCCGTTCGCGGACTACTGGGAGCGGCACCACTGACCGCCGACTCGATCGGGAAAGCCGTGCGGGCACTGCGCGACGCATCCGGACTCACGGGTGACTCAGTGGCCCGCAGGGCTTCCATGTCTGCCGGAAAGCTGTCGAAGATCGAGACCGGCAAGGTGCGGCCGACCGTTCAGGACGTGGACCTGGTCCTCACCGCCATAGGCGTGAGCCAAGAAGTCAAGGAAGAGTTCCTGGCGGCGGCCCGCGCTGAGGCCACCGAGGCCACCGCATGGCGTCTGCTGCGCCGTATGGGCCCGTGGAAGCATCAGAGAACCATCCGGGCCATTGAGGCCGGCACCACCACGCTCAGGCTTTTCCAGGGCCAGCTCGTCCCTGGGCTCCTCCAGACCCCCGAGTACGCCTCTGCCGTCTTCTCCCTGCCTCCGGCCCTGCCGGAGGAGACCAGGGCCAAGACCGTGGCGGCCCGCCTCGAGCGGCAATCCGTCCTGTACGAGCCAGGCAGGTCCTTCCACTTCCTGATCTGCGAGCACGTACTCCGCTGGCGCATCAGCGAGCCCGTGGTCATGGCGCTTCAGCTGGACCGGCTCGTGTCCGTGTCCCGTCTGCCCAACGTCTCGCTGGGGGTCGTGCCGTCCCACCGCCGGATGCCCGACTTCCCCATGCCCTGCTTCAGCCTCCACGACGATCGGCTCGTCATCGTGGAGACGTTCCACTCCGAGGTGACGACTCGCGACCCGAAGGACGTCCAGCTCTACATCGACACGTTCGAACGGTTCGCCTCGGTGGCGGTCTACGACAACGTCATGAGAAGCCTGGTGGAGGGCATTCGAGACGGATTCTTGCCCCAACAGGAAAGGTCCTAGAACGAGCTGCTCAGCGGGTGAAGCATCGTCGGTGCCGACACCCGAGGGAGGGAATCCCAGTGAGCAGCCCCCGCACCACGATGGACCCGCCGGTTCAGCTGTCCTTTCCGCGCACGCCTCCTGCGCCTGCGCCGGGTTGCGGCGTCTGCGCCGCCCTCGCGAAGCAGCGCACAGCGGCGTACGGCACCGGGGACCTGTCCGCCGTCTCGGACTGCAACGTCGAGTTGGCCGCGCACCCCAAGAAGCACGTCGGGGTGCAGTAGTGGACATGCAGACGTGGAGAGACGGACACAGGGCGGCCGTGATCGCCTCCGAGGTCATTCGGGAGGTCCTTCGCCTCCCTGGGCCTGCCGGAGAGTGCCTACTCGGCGATACGGCCGCAGGTGACCCCCAGAGGCCAGCCGCTCGTGCACCTGGGCTCGATCCCCGCTGCTCACGTCGAGCAGATCGCAGAGGCGCTGCGAGGCACCTGGACACACCGCGAGTGATGAAACCCGCGCCGATCGTCCGAGGTACATGGCAGGAGCCAAAAGAGGCCGGGGAGTGGCTGGGGCTTCAGCTCACACAGTTCGCGCCCCGTTTCGCCTCCGAAGAGGAGCAGGATGCAACCCGTCTGACGGCTCTGGTGAAGGCCGTTGTGGAACGGCTCACTTGGGGTGGAGACGTCTCCCTCGGCCACTACCTCAAGGGCACGCTCTTCCACTCGGTTGCGTTGGTTACCTGCTCCCCCAACCACACCGGACCCGACCTGCCCTGACCCCTTTCGGTAGGCCGGCGTGAAGCAACCCGGCGGATGCAGACCGCCAAGGCTCCGGCCTGGAGCGAAGAGCGGTGGCAGGTGTTTCCACCATACTCGGCTTGGAATTTGAGCATCAGGACTCGGCAAAGACCACGCGCAGGCAGCGGTAGTCCATATCCGCAAGACGAACGAAGGGGTACCAGCCAGATGGCTGTGCCGCTTTCCGTTTCGGCTACCCGTCAGTCCCGCCACTTCGGGACCAGCAGGTCAGGGTTGAACGGGCGCCGACCTCCGCCACCCACGGGCAGGACGATCACCGCGTGGAGTGCCTCCCTGATCAGGGCACGCTTCTGCGCCAGGTCCAGCCGTCCGGAGGTCCAACGCTCGCGCACGTTGCCGGTCACTTCGGCTGCACGCTGCTGGTTGAGGACGTGACGGGTGCGGTCCGCACGGAGTTCCCTGACACGCGCTTCCATCTTCTGATTCTCAGGGAAGAATAGCCCGTCCGAGATCTGGTCCTCCTGCCACGCCTGGAGCAGCTTGCGCTGCTTCTTCGTCAGGCGGGCCAGCTCTTCCTCCCCCACCCATTTTTCGTCCACATGTTTCGTCCTGGCCGCCCGTTCTTCCAACTTCGCGAGGACTGCCTCCGTAATGAATTCGTCGATCTTGGCGCCGTTGCGTCCCGTGCCACCGCAACCGCCCATTTCCTTGCTGGGGCACTGATAGAGGTAGCCACCGGAGAGATCCGGCCTCATGGTCGCGCGGAGAGGTGAGTTGCAGATCTGACCGTCCGCGCCGGGCTTTCCGCATCGGAGGATTCCGGTCAGCAGGTACGACGGAGTCCGATAGTCCGTGACCGTCCCGTCAGACTTCAGGTTGGGGCCGACGCGGGCCGAGAAGATGGCGTCGATAGCCATCCACTCCTTCGGCGTGATGACGGGCTCCCAGCGACCCACGATCGGGACGCCGTTAGCGTCACGCACCAGTTCGCCGTTGTGCTTCCGCCAGCCGCACAGCCGCGGGTTCCACAGTGCGAGCTTGAGTGAGCGGCTCGCCCACTCCTTGTCGTTGATCGTGCGGACGCCGGCCTCCCGCCACTCGCGAAGGATCGAGTGCATGGACTTGCCCGCGATCACCTCACGGGCGCCCTTCGCCAGCCACGCCGCTTCCTCGGGCTCCAGCGTGAGCTTGTCGTCCTTCCAACCGAACGGACGTTTGCCCCCCACCGGGATGCCCAGCTCCGCGCGGGCGCGATGCGAGCGGCGCGCACGCCGCTGCATCTTGCGCACCTCCATCTTGGAGATGACGACACCGAAGAGGCCCATCGACTCTACGTCCTCGCTGTAGAGGTTCTTCGCCCCCTTGGCGTCGGCGTAGAGCCGTCCTTCCTCGTACGTGAGCGCGTCCACGAACCGCTCGTAGTCGCCCGCCCGGCGCGTGAGCCGGTCGTCCGCAACCACGATGACGCCGCGCACCGGCTGACCATCCGGCATATGTCCCGACTTGAGCGCCTTCACCATGGCCTCGAAGTCCGGGCGGACCACAGCAGCCTTGGCCGCCGACAGGTCGTTGTCGGTGTAACGGTGCACGATCGTCCAACCGAGACGGGCCGCCGTCTCCCCGTTCGCCTTGTGCTGGTCCTCGACACCGTGACCGTCCCTGGCCGTGTCGGCGGAGATACGGGCGTACGAGACAACCGGGATCACCGGTGTCGCTTCGGTCACTTCCCACCCCTTTTACGAAGAGTCATTAATTCTACGCAAAGAGAAGCGGTACCGTCAGCAGTATCTCGACAAGAACCCCGGCGGCTACTGCGGCATCGGCGGCACGGGCGTGAGCTGCCCGATCGGGATCGCCGAGGCTCCTGGGGAGTGAGCGGCGGGCGGGGTGGACGGCGGGCGCGGCGGACGGCGGGCGCGGCGGGGCGGGGCGTCAGATCGTCGAGGTGTCGATCACGAAGCGGTAGCGGACGTCGCTCGTCAGGACGCGTTCGTACGCCTCGTTGATCCGGGTGGCGGGGATCAGCTCGATCTCGGCGCCCAGACCGCGCTCCGCGCAGAACTCCAGCATCTCCTGGGTCTCGGCGATGCCGCCGATCATCGAGCCCGCGAGGGACTTGCGGCCGTCGATGACGGAGAAGAGGTTGAGCGCGACCGGCTCCTCCGGGGCGCCGACGTTCACCAGCGCGCCGTCCACCTTCAGCAGCGCGAGGTACGCGTCCAGGCCGAGCGGCGCGGAGACGGTGGACAGGATCAGGTCGAAGGTGCCGGCCAGCTCCTCGAAGGTCGTCCCGTCGTTCGTGGCGTAGTAGTGGGTGGCGCCGAGCCTGATGCCGTCCTCCCGCTTGCGCAGGGACTGGGACAGGACGGTGACCTCGGCCCCCAGGGCCGCCGCGATCTTCACGCCCATGTGGCCGAGGCCGCCCAGGCCGACGACGGCGACCTTCTTGCCGGGGCCCGCCTTCCAGTGGCGCAGCGGCGAATACAGGGTGATGCCCGCGCACAGCAGCGGCGCGGCGGCGTCCAGGGCGAGGCCGTCGGGGATGCGGACGGTGTAGTCCTCGTCGACGACGATGTGGGTGGAGTAACCCCCGTACGTGGGCTCACCGTTCCTGTCGAGGGCGTTGTACGTGCCGGTCGCGCCCTCGACGCAGAACTGCTCCTCGCCGCGCAGGCAGTACGCGCACGCACGGCAGGAGTCGACGAACACCCCGACGCCCACCCGGTCCCCGACCGCGAACCTCGTGACCCCCGGCCCGACTTCGGCCACGATCCCGGTGATCTCGTGTCCGGGGACCATCGGGTAGATGCCCTCGCGCCAGCCGTCCCGGACCTGGTGGATGTCGGAGTGGCAGACACCGGCGTACTTGATGTCGATCAGGACGTCGTGCTCGCCGACGGGGCGGCGCGGGACGGTGGTGCGCTCCAGCGCCGCCCTGGGCGCCGGGGCGGCGTACGCGGCGGCCCGGACCGCCGACCCGGCGGAGGGGGAGGGGGAGGTGGTGGTGGCGGTGGCGGACTCGGGCACGGGGGCTCCTCGGCGGTGGTGCTGGTGTGTGGGTGTCAGCCTGCCGGGGCGGGCGCCGCCCACCCAGACCCCTGCCCTGCCTAGGACTGCTGGACCTACCCCTGGCGGGGTCAGGAACACCGCCGCGGCCCGTCGGGCGTCCGGCGATACTGGCGCCATGGACCAGCGTGATCAGCGTGATCAGCGAGCCGAGCTCGGTGAATTCCTCCGCAGCCGCCGCGCCCGGCTGCGCCCCGAGGACGTGGGCCTGCCCGACTACGGGCGCCACCGGCGCGTCCCCGGCCTGCGCCGCGAGGAACTGGCGCTGCTCGCCGGGGTGTCGGTCGCGTACTACACGCGCCTGGAACAGGGCAG
Source organism: Streptomyces sp. NPDC048349 (assembly GCF_040651925.1). Taxonomy (NCBI): domain Bacteria; kingdom Bacillati; phylum Actinomycetota; class Actinomycetes; order Kitasatosporales; family Streptomycetaceae; genus Streptomyces; species Streptomyces sp. NPDC048349. The sequence continues at coordinate 64,281 of NZ_JBEZLA010000035.1, forward strand.
CGGGCACAACGTGTCGGCGGAGGTGCTGGACGCCCTCGCGCAGGCCCTGCGGCTGGACGGCACGGAGCGGGCGCACCTGACCCATCTGGCGCGCCCCCGGGGCCGCAGGCGCCGCCAGAGCCACCGTCCGCAGCAGGTCCGGCCGGAGCTGCGGATGCTGATGGACGCGATGGAGGGCGTGCCGGCGTACCTGGTGGGCCGCCGGCAGGACGTGCTCGGCTGGAACCGGCTCGCAGCCGCCGTGTTCGGGGACTTCGGGCAGCTGCCCGTGCAGGAGCGGAACCTGGTCCGGCTGGTGTTCCTGGACCCGGCGAGCGCCGAGCTGTACGCGGAGTGGGAGTGCCGGGCGTGCGAGGTGGTGAGCAACCTGCGGATGTACGCGGGCCAGCACCCGGACGACGAGCAGTTGTCGGCGCTGGTCGGGGAACTGTCGGTGAAGAACGAGGAGTTCCGGCGGCTGTGGGCGGCGCACACGGTGGCGGACAAGACGCACGGGCTGAAGAAGCTGCGGCATCCGCTGGTGGGCGAGCTGGACCTGTACTTCGAGAGGCTGGCGCTGCCGGACGATCCGGCGCAGTTCCTGGTCACCTTCCACGCGGCGCCGGGCTCCCCGTCCGAGGACGCGCTGCGCCTGCTGTCGTCGTGGTCCGCCGGAGCAGGGACCGGGGCGGCAGGCGGGACCATGGCGGGAGGCGGGACCGCGGCGGCAGGGGGGACCGGGACCGCAGCCGTGGCCGGGGCGGACCGGGACCCGGCCGCTACAGCTTGAGCTGGTAGTACGCCGCGCCGCGCTCGCGGCGGTAGCCCAGGGCTTCGTTCACCGCGCGCATCGGGGTGTTCTCGTCCGCGACCGTCGTCGCGATCTGCCGCAGCGCGGGATGGCGGCGCGCGGCCAGCTCCAGCATGCGCAGCTTCACCGCACGGCCCAGGCCGTGTCCGCGGTGGGCGGGTACGACGACCGTGTCGTACTGGAGCGCGCGGGCGCCGCCGGGATCCGGCAGCACCAGCTCGGTGTACGCGGCCACCTCACCCGAGGCGGTGACCGCGGCGACCGTGGTCAGCTCGCCGCCGCGGTCCAGGACCAGCCGGTGCGCCGCGTGCAGCCGCTCGGCCGTCCAGGACTCGGTCTTCTCGTCGAGGCCGCCCGTGGGCGCGTCCTCCATGGCCCCGTGGGCCTTGGCCACCGCGTCCGCCCAGTCGTCGGGCACCAGGCCGTGCCAGGCGTGCAGTTCGTACCCCGGGGTGGCCGGGGCGGGCGCCCCGCGGTCCTCGTGCCGCGGTACGTCCTGCACGTACCAGGCCATGGGCAGGACGTTCTCGAACCCGAGGGACTGCGCGAACGCCTGCCCGGGACCTCCCAGGTCCACCACCGCCCCGACCGAGGTCCGCCCCTGCGCGAGCAGCTCCTCGCGGACCTGCTGCCACAGGGCGGTGCCGATGCCCCGCCGGCGGGCGTCCGGACGTACCGTCAGCACGTCCAGGTACGCGGTGTGGCGGTTGGCCTCGTCCGTGAACAGGAGCAGCCCCGCCACGCCCTGCGCCCCGTCCGCCGCCCAGAGCGCGGCGCGGCCGCGGGCGGGCGCCACGCACAGCCGCCCCGCGACCTCCAGCCGGGAGGGCGCGGGCAGCCGCGGCAGGTCGGCGGCCGCGGCGGCCACCAGGACCGCCCACCAGTCGTCCACCTGGGGGTCGGTCGGGGGCACGGGCAGCGCTCGGATCGTCATTCCCCGAGCCTAGGCACAGTCCAGGGCCTGCGGTCAGGCGTTTTCGGTCACCGTCACCCTGCCGCGGCCGAGAGCCCCGGGAAAAGCGGACGGCCGGGAACCCGAGGGGGGTTCCCGGCCGTCCGCCGGCTGTCCGGAGAGCCGGATGTCCGGAGAGCCGGACAGCCGGGTGTCCTGCGACGCGGGGCGCGGTCAGGTGCGGCAGAGGCGCCGTCAGACGGCCGAGCCCGCCTTCCAGTCAGCCCAGCTCATGTTCCAGCCGTTGAGGCCGTTGTCCGGCGTGATGGTCTTGTCCGGGGAGTTGACCACGGTGACGACGTCGCCGATGAGCGAGTTGTCGTAGAACCAGGCGGCGGGCTGGTTCGGGTCGCCCGCGCCCTTGGCGTCGTTCAGGCCGACACAGCCGTGGCTGGTGTTGACACTGCCGAAGATCGAGTCCGCACCCCAGTAGTTGCCGTGGATGAAGGTGCCGGAGTTCGACAGCCGCATCGCGTGCGGGACGTCCTTGATGTCGTACTCGCCCTTGCCGTCGTCGTCCGTGAAGCCGACGGTGGCGCCGTTCATCCGGGTCTCCTTGAACTTCTCGGAGATCACCATCTGGCCGTTGTACGTCGGGTTCTCCGGGGAGCCCGCCGAGATCGGGATGGTCTTGAGGACCGCGCCGTCCCGGGTGACCGTCATCTTCTTGGTCTTCGCGTCGACCGTGGAGACCTGGCTGCGGCCGATCTTGAAGGTGACGGTCTTGCTCTGGACGCCCTGGACGCCGGGCGCGCCCTGGACGCCCTCCAGCGCCAGCTTCAGCGTGACGGTGGAGTTCGCCTGCCAGTACTGCTCGGGGCGGAAGTCCAGCCGCTGCGCGCCGAACCAGTGGCCGACGACTTCCTGGCCGCTGCTGGAGGAGACGGTGATGGCCGCCTGGACGGCCTTCTTGTCCTTGATCGGCTTGTTGAAGGTGATCGAGACGGGCATGCCCACCCCGACGGTCTGTCCCTCGTCCGGGACGAACGAGCCGACGAAGCTGTTCTCCGGGGAGACGGTGGTGAAGGACGCGTTCTCGTGGGCCTCGCGGCCGTCGGCGTCCTTGGCGGTCGCCGACAGGGCGTACTTGGTGGAGCGCTTGAGGGCGGCGTCCGGCTTCCAGCTCTTGCCGTCCGCGGCGATCTTGCCCGCGACGGCCGTGCCCTCGGCGGTCTTCAGCTCGACCTTGGTCAGCGTGCCGTCACTGACGGCGACGTTGGCGGAGTCGTTCAGCCCGACGTTGGTGGCGCCGTCCTTGGGCGTGATGGCTATTCGGGCCTTGGAGGTGTCCTTGGCCGCCGCCGCGTCGACGTCCGCCTGGGATTTGCTGCTCTCGCTCGCGTTCGGCTTGTCACCGCCCCCGCCGTTGCACGCCGAGAGCACCAGTACACCGCCGAGCACGGCGGATACGGCCACCAGGGACCTTCTCCGCTTGCTGTCCGTCCTCACACGCCACTCCATCGTTGCCGGATACCCCGGGGCTGCCGTCCCGGGGTGGGCCGGGCAGGGGGACATGGCCCCCCTGCCTCGTCCTGACAACGCGTGAACGCCGCGGATCGGTTCCACATTCCGTTGGAGTGTGGGCAACCCCACGGTCAGGCGTTGTCGGTTTCCTTTTCGAAGTCACCATCTTCCTCGTCCAGGTCCCACTCCAGGGACTCGGGGTCGTATTCGACGGGTTCGCTGCTCCAGGAGGCCTGCGCCAGCTCCACGCCCGGGATGTCGGCGACCAGGTCGGTGGGGTCGACCAGGTAGGCGAGCGCCTCCGACTCGTCCTCCCGCACGGCGGACTCGGCGTGGCCGCGCTCCTCGTCCGGCATGAACTCGTCGGCCTTGATGTGCTCGAGGGCGGCTCCCGTGAGTGCCTGTGAGTCCGGTACCTCGAGTACCAAATCCACCCGAAGCCGTACGTATCGTGATGTCTCAGAAGAGTTCATACGACGGAGAGTAAGCCCGCGGAACCCCTGACTTTCCCACGACCCGCCCCTTTCCGTAGCATCACCGCACACGGCCAATTCGCTGCTGCCACAAGGGGGATCGCACCGTGTCCGCACGCCGCCCGCTGCTCACCGCTCTCGGAGCGACCACCCTCCTCGCCGCCCTGTGGTTCGTCCCCTCGGCCAACGCCACCGCACCGGAGCCCGCCCAGGGCCGCTCCGGGGCGCCCGCGGCCGCCAACGCGGCCGGTACGGACGCGCACGCCGCCGGTACGGACCCGCACGCACAGGGGACGGCCACGGGCCCGCGCGAGACGTCCGTCACGCTCGCCGACACCGGCTCCGTCGACACCACCCCCTACCTCCTGGGCGGCACGCTCTGCCTCGGCGTCGGGGCCGGCTCCGTGGCCTTCTCCGTGCGCCGCTCCCGCACCGCGTAGGCGCCCCGCACACGACGGAGGGCCGCCCCGTGCGGGGCGGCCCTCACCAGGTGCGTCGCGTCAGGCCAGCGGGCCCGTCACGGACTCCACCGCGGCCACGAGGGCGCCCGTACGGACGAACGCGTCGGCGGCGGCCAGGTCGGGGGCGAGGAAGCGGTCCGGCCCGGGACCCTGTACGCCCGCCGCGCGGACGGCCTCGATCGCGGCCAGGCTGGCCGGGGCCGCGGTGAGCCCGTGGCGCAGCTCGATGGCGCGGGTGGCCGCGTACAGCTCGATCGCGATGATCCGGGTGAGGTTGTCCACGGCGGTCCGGAGCTTGCGCGCGGCCGACCACCCCATGGAGACGTGGTCCTCCTGCATGGCGGAGGAGGGGATCGAGTCGGCCGAGGCCGGCACCGCGAGCCGCTTCATCTCGCTGACCAGGGCGGCCTGCGTGTACTGGGCGATCATCAGGCCGGAGTCCACGCCGGCGTCGTCCGCGAGGAACGGCGGCAGGCCGTGCGAGCGGTTCTTGTCGAGCAGCCGGTCGGTGCGGCGCTCGGCGATGGAGCCGAGGTCGGCGGCCGCGATGGCCAGGAAGTCCAGCACGTAGGCGACCGGCGCCCCGTGGAAGTTGCCGTTGGACTCCACCCGCCCGTCGGGCAGGACCACCGGGTTGTCGACGGCCGAGGCCAGCTCGCGGGAGGCGACCAGGGCGGCGTGCGCCATGGTGTCGCGGCCGGCGCCGGCGACCTGCGGGGCGCAGCGCACCGAGTAGGCGTCCTGGACGCGCGGGGCGGTCTCTTCCTGGTAGTGGCGTACGAGGCCGGAGCCCTTGAGGACGGCGGCCATGTTCGCGGCGGAGGCGCCCTGACCGGGGTGCGGGCGGATGGCGTGCAGCTCCGGCGCGAGGACCTTCTCGGTGCCGAGCAGCGCCTCCAGCGTCAGCGCGGCGGTGATGTCGGCGGAGGTGTAGAGCTTGCCGAGGTCGGCGAGGGCCATGACCAGCATGCCGAGCATGCCGTCGGTGCCGTTGAGGAGGGCCAGGCCCTCCTTCTCGCGGAGCTCGACGGGCTCGATCCCGGCTTCGGCGAGCAGCTCCCCGGCGGGGCGGACGACGCCGTCCGGGCCCTCCGCGTCGCCCTCGCCCATCAGCGCGAGCGCGCAGTGCGACAGGGGCGCGAGGTCGCCGGAGCAGCCGAGGGAGCCGTACTCGTGGACGACGGGGGTGATCCCCGCGTTGAGCACGTCGGCCATGGTCTGGGCGACGGAGGGCCGCACGCCGGTGTGCCCGGAGGCGACGGTCTTGAGCCGGAGGAACATCAGCGCGCGCACGACCTCCCGCTCGACGCGCGGGCCCATGCCGGCGGCGTGCGAGCGGACGATGTTGCGCTGGAGCTGGGCGCGCAGCTCGGGGCTGATGTGCCGGGAGGCCAGCGCGCCGAAGCCGGTGGACACCCCGTAGACGGGCTCGGGCTTGGCGGCGAGCGCGTCGACGATCTCCCGGGAGCGGGCGAGCGCCTCGAGGGCCTCGCCGGACAGCTCGACCCGTGCGTTGCCGCGGGCGACGGCGATGACGTCCTCGGCGGTGGTCCCGGACGTCCCCACCACGACAGTGTGCATATCCATATTCAGCACCCTACGGATTGAATCGCGGTATGTCACTAGGGGAACCTGTCACGATCGCGCGGCCCGAGGGCCCCTTACGACACGGGGCCGCGGCCGGGCTGCGGTCACTGCCGCCCGCGGAAGCGGCGGCGCTCCCCCGGGCCCTCCTGCGCGGCGGCGTCGGCCAGCCGGACCACGGCCGTGTCGCGGCCCGCGACGACCGGCTTCGGCGAGCGCGCGGCCTTGGCCTTGTACTGGGCGGCGTCCGCGAGGCGGAACAGCCGCCGGGGGGACTTCACCAGCCCGATCGGATCCCCCGTGGACGCCACCCCGCAGGCCACGCCCTCGCCCAGGTCCAGCTCGGCGGCCCGGGTGCACACCTCCTCGGTGACCCGCACCACCTCGTCCGCCGTCGGCCCCACCCCGACCAGGCAGAACTCGTCGCCGCCCAGCCGCGCGACCAGTGCGCCGGGCAGCATGGCCCCGCACAGGCTCAGCACCGACCCGAAACGCTCCAGCAGCCGGTCGCCCATGGCGTGGCCCAGGGTGTCGTTGACCTTCTTCAGCCCGTTCAGGTCGCAGACCACCAGGCTGACCACGACCCCGGTCCGCCGGTGCTCCTCCAGCGCCTCGTCGAGCCGCATGTCGACCGCCCGCCGGTTGGCGAGGCCGGTCAGCGGGTCGGTGAAGGCGAGGCGCCGGGCCTCCTCCAGCCGCTCGTTCTGCGCGAGCCCGGCCGCGACCACGGCGGCCAGGACGGTCGCGAACTCGGCGTCGTCCTCGTCGAAGTCGGGCAGCCCGTCGTCCCGGGCCACGTACAGCTCGCCCCAGGCCCGCCCGCTGAGCACGATCGGCGCGACCACGCAGGTGCCGCGACCGCGCCGGCGCAGGGCCTCGCCGCGCCGCCCGGCCCGGTCGCCGCCCGCGCTCTCCACCCAGGCGTGCGGGCCGCCGCCGCCCACCCAGCGCTCGTGCAGGAACTCGGTGATCTCGGGGAAGTCGTGCACGGGATAGGACTCGTCCTGCGGGAACTCCTCCTCGCCCGGCCGCCGCTCCCCCTCGTTCACGAGCACCCGCAGGCACCCGCGCTCGCGCTCCCACGCGGAGATCGCGGCGAACGAGCCGTCCAGCGCCACCCGCGCTCCGCGCGCGGCCGCCCGCACACTGTCCCGCGGCGCGCACGCCGCGGCCATCGCCTGCGCGAGTCCCACCACGGCTCGCAGCCGCCCGTCAACTCCCATCACCCCAGATTAGGGATTTTTGTCTGATTTGGTGACAATTGGCGCGACTTTCGGTACCGCCAAGATCACGAGCAGTGACGGCCGCGCCGGCCCGCTACTCCCCGGGCCAGTTCGGCTTGCGCTTCTCGTTGAACGCCGCCACGCCCTCGGCCCGGTCGCCCGAGAAGGCCACCGTCCGCCAGGCCGCGTCCTCGATCTCCAGGCCGGCCGCCAGGTCCATCCCGTGCCCCAGCCGCAGCGCCCGCTTGGCCGCCCGCAGGCCCACCGGGGAGTTCGCCGCCATCCGGGACGCCAGGGCGAGCGCCTCGGCCGTGTCCTGCCCGGCCGGGACCAGCGAGTCCACCAGCCCCAGGGACAGCGCCTCGGCCGCCTCCACCCGCCGCGCCGTGAAGATCAGCTCGGCCGCCCGGGCCGCACCCACCCGGCGCGGCAGCAGCTGCGTGCCTCCGCCGCCCGGGATCACGCCCACCGACACCTCGGGCAGCCCGACCACCGCCGAGGTGTCGGCCACGATCACGTCGCAGGCCAGGGCCAGCTCGAAGCCGCCGCCCAGGGCGAAGCCGTGCACGGCGGCGATCGTGGGCATCGGCAGCTCCAGTACGCCCCCGTACGCCCCGCGCGTGGTCGGCCGCTGCCGCACCAGCTCGGCGTCCGACAGCGAGTTGCGCTCCTTGAGGTCGGCGCCCACGCAAAAGGCCCGCTCCGCGGTGGAGGAGAGCACGACCACCCGCACCGACGGGTCCGCGGCGAGCGCCGCGCAGGCCGCGCCGAGGGACCGGGCCATCTCCGTGGACACCGCGTTCATCGCCTTGGGGCGGTCCATCGCCAGCTCCGCGACGTGCCCCTCGCCCTCCCTGCGTACTGCGACGAACTCTCCGAAGCGCTGCTCAGACATGCCTGCGACCCTCTCGGTTAACGAGCGTTATCGCCGCACTCTAGTGCGCGGGGCGGCCATCCGGTCAAGGCTCCGGGGCAGGTTCCGGGCACGCCCGTGCCCGGTCAGGCGGGGTGCTTGGGCTTCCTGCGCGTCAGCGACCAGGGCTCCACGACACCCAGCCCGCGCACCGGCCGCTGCCACATCGGCTGGAGCGCGAAGCGGTAGGCGCCGCCGCCTTCCGCCTCGGCCTCCTTCTCGGAGACCGGGGCGGCCCCGGTACGGCCCAGCTCCTCCGCCATCGCCCCGTCCACCAGCACCGCGTCCTTGGGCGCTATGGACGTCAGCCGGCTCGCCAGGTTCACCGTGGTCCCGAAGACGTCGCCCATCCGGGTCGTCACCGTGCCGAAGGCGATCCCGACCCGCAGCTCGGGCATCTGCGGATCGGCCTCCATGGTCTCGATCAGCCGCAGCGCGATCTCCGCCGCCGTCGCCGCGTCGTCGGCGCAGTAGAGCACCTCGTCGCCGAGCGTCTTGATCAGCCGGCCGCCGTGCGCCGCGACCAGGTCCGCCGACGTCGTCTCGAAGGACTCGACGAGCTCGCCGAGCTCCTCCTCCTCCAGGCGCCGCGTCAGCCGGGTGAAGCCCACCAGGTCCGCGAAGCCCACCGCGAGCCGCCGGTCGACCATCTCCTCGTCGTCCGCCACCTGCACGACGCGCCCGGTGGCGGCCGCCAGCTGGCGCCGCCACACGTAGACGAGGAACTCCTCCAGCTCGGGCAGCAGCAGCTCGACCAGCGGGTACGTGACCTCCGTACGGGTCATCCCCGGCTCCGGCGGCTCCGTCAGCCCCTCCAGGAACGAGTCGATCTGCCACTCCGCCAGCCGGGCCGTGGTCTGTCCGGTCGACCGCGCCACCTGCACCGCCATCGGCTCGGACAGCAGCCCGGCCTCGACCAGGCCGGCCAGGCGGCGCAGCGCCAGTACGTCCGCCTCCGTCAGGGCCTTGGCCTGGCCGATGTCCGCGAAGCCCATGGCCCGCCAGAAGCGGGAGGCGAGCTCCATCGAGACCCCGGCGCTGCGGGCCGCCTGGAAGGGGGTGTACCGGCGCTCGGCGCCCAGGATCAGCTGCTCGAGCCGGATGGCGAGGGGGTCCGCGGTGGGCTGGGCCGTGTGGTCCACCTCGTGGTGCGGGGTGTGCTGGTCCCGCCCGATCGGGGTACCGGGACCCGAGGGCCCGGGGGCGGACGCGCTGGACGTAGGGTCGTCGACGGTCAAGGGCCGCCTCCTGTCCATTCCGTGCGCACTGCCCTGCCGAACCGGTTGATCACCACGAGTACCGCGATCGCCTAAACCATACGGCAGGTGTGCCGTAGCTCACTCCCCCTCCCCGGCATTGGACGGGGCTCAGTGCACCGACCGCAGGTGCACCACGTCGCCCGCGCCCACCGCCTCGTGCTCGTCCTCGGCGGTACGGATCACCAGGCGGCCTTCGGCGTCGACCGCTTCGGCCGTTCCGGTGAGAGCGCGGCCGCCGGGGAGCTCCGCGCGGACGTGCCGGCCGAGGGTGGCGCAGCCCGCCGCGTAGGTCTCCTGGAGGCCGCTCGACGCGGGGTCTCCGCCGGCCGCGCGCCAGTTCCCGTACCACTGCTCGAGCGACCGCAGGACGGCCCTGAGCAGCGGGTCGCGGTCGGTTACGGCGGCCTTGGCCAGCGCCAGGGACCCGGCGGCCGGCACCGGCAGCTCGTCCTCGGTCAGGGTGACGTTGAGCCCGATCCCGATGACGACTCCGTCGGCGACGCGCTCGGCGAGGATCCCGCCGGTCTTGCGCTCCTCGCCGTCCACGGTGACCAGGAGGTCGTTGGGCCATTTCAGGCCGGTGTCCACGCCCGCCGCCCGGGAGAGCCCGGTGGCGGTGGCCACCCCGGCCAGCAGGGTCAGCCACCCCCACCGCTCCTGCGGCACGGCCTCGCCCGGCTTGAGCAGGACGGAGAAGAACAGGCCGGACCGGGGCGGCGCGACCCAGCTCCGGTCGAGCCGCCCGCGCCCGGCGGTCTGCTCCTCGGCGACGAGCACGGCCCCCTCGGGCAGCTGCGCCGCCCGGGCCGCGAGGTCGGTGTTGGTGGACCCGGTGGCGGGGACCACCTCCAGGGAGGTCCACAGCCCGTCCCCGGTCACGAGGGCCCGCTGGAGGGCGGCGGCGTTGAGGGGCGGCCGGTCCAGGCTCGACCAGCGACCCGCGGAAGCACCTGCTGAGGCATCTGATGGCGTCATGCAACCCACAGTAGGTGTGTCAAACGCCGCACTGCCGAGCGCCATGCCCGCCGATACGCTACGCACCAGTAGCCAGCAGTAGTCAATCAATTGACCAGGCAGTTGACACCACGCAGGGAGCCGCGACCCCGATGTCACAACCGTCAGAGCCGATCGACATGCACACCACCGCGGGGAAGATCGCGGATCTGCAGCGCCGCATCGACGAAGCCACCCACGCCGGATCCGCGCGTGCCGTGGAGAAGCAGCACGCCAAGGGCAAGCTGACGGCGCGTGAGCGGGTGGCCCTGCTGCTGGACGAAGGTTCCTTCGTCGAGCTGGACGAGTTCGCCCGGCACCGCTCCACCAACTTCGGGCTGGAGAAGACCCGGCCCTACGGCGACGGCGTCGTCACCGGGTACGGCACGGTGGACGGCCGCCCGGTGGCCGTGTTCTCGCAGGACTTCACCGTCTTCGGCGGGGCGCTGGGCGAGGTCTACGGCCAGAAGATCATGAAGGTCATGGACTTCGCGCTGAAGACCGGATGCCCGCTCATCGGCATCAACGACTCCGGCGGCGCCCGCATCCAGGAGGGCGTCAGCGCGCTGGGGATGTACGGCGAGATCTTCCGCCGCAACGTGCACGCCTCCGGCGTCATCCCGCAGATCAGCCTGATCGTCGGGCCCTGCGCGGGCGGCGCCGTGTACTCGCCCGCCATCACCGACTTCACCGTGATGGTCGACCAGACCTCGCACATGTTCATCACCGGCCCGGACGTCATCAAGACGGTCACCGGCGAGGACGTGGGCTTCGAGGAGCTGGGCGGGGCCCGGACGCACAACAGCACCTCCGGCGTCGCGCACCACATGGCGGGCGACGAGAAGGACGCCATCGAGTACGTGAAGTCGCTCCTCGCGTACCTGCCGTCGAACAACCTCTCCGAGCCGCCCGCCTTCCCCGAGGAGGCGGACACCGAGGTCAGCGACACCGACCGCGAGCTCGACGTCCTCATCCCGGACAGCGCGAACCAGCCGTACGACATGCACACCGTGATCGAGCACGTGCTCGACGACGCGGAGTTCCTGGAGACGCAGTCGCTGTTCGCGCCGAACATCCTCACCGGCTTCGGCCGGGTCGAGGGCCACCCGGTGGGCATCGTCGCCAACCAGCCGATGCAGTTCGCTGGCTGCCTGGACATCAACGCCTCCGAGAAGGCGGCGCGGTTCGTCCGGACGTGCGACGCCTTCAACATCCCGGTGCTGACGTTCGTGGACGTGCCGGGGTTCCTGCCGGGCACGGACCAGGAGTACAACGGGATCATCCGGCGCGGCGCGAAGCTGATCTACGCGTACGCGGAGGCCACCGTGCCCCTGATCACCGTCATCACCCGCAAGGCCTTCGGCGGCGCGTACGACGTCATGGGCTCCAAGCACCTCGGCGCGGACCTGAACCTGGCCTGGCCGACCGCCCAGATCGCCGTCATGGGCGCACAGGGCGCGGTCAACATCCTGCACCGCCGCGCCATCGCGGAGGCGGAGAATGTGGAGGAGACCCGGGCGCGGCTCATCGCCGAGTACGAGGACACGCTGCTGAACCCGTACACGGCCGCCGAGCGCGGTTACATCGATGCGGTGACCATGCCGTCCGAGACCCGGGCGCACGTGGTGAAGGGGCTGCGGCAGCTGCGCACCAAGCGGGAGTCCCTGCCGCCGAAGAAGCACGGCAACATCCCCCTCTAGCCCCTCCAGGAGGTCTCTGTGGTGATCAAGGTCGTCAAGGGCAATCCGACCGCGGAGGAGCTGGCCGCCGCACTGGCGGTGGTCCAAGCGCGCGCGGCGGCACTGGCTTCGGTGCCGTCGGGCGCGCCCCGGGTGGCGGACGAGTGGTCGGCGCCGTCCCGGGTGGCGCGGCGCCGGCTGCCGCAGCCGGGGCCGCGCGCGTGGGGCCGTACGTACTGGCCCGGCTAGAGGGCCGGGCCGCTCCCGGCGGAAGATGACGCGAACGGACGGTGGCGCCTGAGTACGGGTACTCAGGCGCCCCTGCCGTCCCGGGGACAGGATCGGACCATGCTCTGGTCCGATCCTGAGAACGAGCCGCCGAAGGACATGCGCGACGCGCAGGCGATGATCCGGCGGATGACCGTGGTGCTCGCCCTCGCCATGCTCGTGGGGGTGTACGTCCTGGGCGTCGGCCACTTCTGAGACTGCCGGCAGGGGTGCCCCGCGCCGCCCCTACGATGGCGGGCATGACTGTCGAACCTCGCCCGCTCGTCCTCGCCTCCGCCTCCCCCGCCCGGCTGAACCTGCTGCGGCAGGCCGGGCTCGCCCCGCACGTGATCGTCAGCGGCTTCGACGAGGACGCGCTGGACCACGACGAGCCGGCCGAGCTGGCGCTGGCGCTGGCCGAGGCGAAGGCGGGGGTCGTGGCGGCCCTGGAGGAGGCCGCGGGCGCCCTGGTGATCGGCTGTGACTCCGTACTGGAGCTCGACGGCGAAGCGCTGGGCAAGCCGGCGGACGCGGCGGAGGCCACGGCCCGCTGGAAGGCGATGCGCGGGCGGGCCGGTGTCCTGCGCACGGGGCACTGCGTGATCGACACGGTCAGCGGCCGTCAGGTCTCGGCCACGGCCTCCACGACGGTCCGCTTCGGCGAGCCGACGGACGCGGAGGTCGCCGCGTACGTGGCGAGCGGCGAGCCGCTGCACGTGGCGGGGGCGTTCACGCTGGACGGACTGTCGGCGCCGTTCATCGAGGGCATCGACGGGGACCCCGGCAACGTGATCGGGCTGTCGCTGCCCCTGCTGCGCTCCCTGCTGGGCGAACTGGGTGTATCCATCACGGATTTGTGGGCTTGAGCTCCCCCAGGGGCGGCGCGGCGTCTGCTGCGCCCGCCCCGCGCGGGGCGGCGTAGAGCGTCAGGGTGAGCACCAGCAGGCACAGGATCAGCATCGTCGCCGCGAAGGCGCCCCAGCCCACCAGGACGACCGAGAGGACGCCCAGCACGCCGTGGGTGACGGCGGCGGTGATGAGCACGACACGGGCGAGGCCGCCGGGGGCGCGGTCGCGGACCGCCACGAGGCCGGCGAACACGGCGCACAGCACGAGGAAGGCGCCCATGCCCGCACCGAGGGCGTAGGTTGCCTTGGACATGACATCCGGATCGCTGCCGGCGATGGACATCGACTGGTTCGCGGTGGTCGTACCCAGCACGATGTGCACGAACACGAGTACGCCCGCTTCCGCGACAAGTACGATCGCGGCCAGTCCGGCCACGAGTCTTCGCAGCACGATGCCCCCACCCCCCACGCGTCACAAGCCTGTTCGACGCCTGGAGGCTACTAACGGGTAAACGTGCGGACAAGGGGTGCGGGCCGCTTCGTTACGGGAGGGGCCGCGCACAGTGATCACGCGAAGAACGTGTGGGCCGTTCGTAGGGACTCGACAAAGAATCACCCGGGGCCGCTGACCGGCATGACAGAGACCCGAGCTGTAATACGGGGTTACTGTGCAGTCGGGGATCCCCCTGACCTGGGGCGCCATAAGGGTTCCCCAGTGGAGCGAACCTCGAATCACACTCTGTGTGGGCAAGCTCACCACTGGGGAAGGGTCGAAAGGCCGTGTGGGCTGTCCCTAAACTCAGCTTGTTTCAAGGAGGGAGCCATCGTGCGCAAGGTGCTCATCGCCAACCGTGGCGAAATCGCTGTCCGCGTTGCTCGGGCCTGCCGGGACGCCGGGATCGCGAGCGTAGCCGTCTACGCCGATCCGGACCGGGACGCTCTGCACGTCCGCGCGGCAGACGAAGCTTTCGCGTTGGGCGGTGACACCCCGGCCGCCAGCTACCTGGACATCTCCAAGGTCCTCCAGGCCGCAGCCGATTCCGGCGCGGACGCCATCCATCCCGGATACGGCTTCCTCTCCGAGAACGCCGACTTCGCGCAGGCCGTCATCGACGCGGGCCTGACCTGGATCGGCCCGCCGCCGCAGGCCATCCGCGACCTGGGTGACAAGGTCGCGGCCCGGCACATCGCCCAGCGCGCCGGCGCGCCGCTGGTCGCCGGCACGCCGGACCCGGTGTCCGGGGCCGAGGAGGTCGTCGCCTTCGCCAAGGAGCACGGCCTGCCCATCGCCATCAAGGCGGCCTTCGGCGGCGGCGGCCGCGGCCTCAAGGTCGCCCGCACCCTCGACGAGGTGCCGGAGCTCTACGACTCCGCCGTCCGCGAGGCCGTCGCCGCCTTCGGCCGCGGCGAGTGCTTCGTCGAGCGCTACCTCGACAAGCCGCGGCACGTCGAAACCCAGTGCCTCGCCGACACCCACGGCAACGTGGTCGTCGTCTCCACCCGTGACTGCTCGCTGCAGCGCCGCCACCAGAAGCTGGTCGAGGAGGCCCCCGCGCCGTTCCTCACCGAGGCGCAGAACGCGGAGCTGTACGCCGCCTCCAAGGCGATCCTGAAGGAAGCCGGCTACGTCGGCGCCGGTACGGTCGAGTTCCTCGTCTCCGCCGACGGCTTGATCTCCTTCCTGGAGGTCAACACCCGTCTGCAGGTCGAGCACCCGGTGACCGAGGAGGTCTCCGGCATCGACCTGGTCCGGGAGATGTTCCGCATCGCCGACGGCGAGGAGCTGGGCTACGGGGACCCCGTCCTGCGCGGTCACTCCATCGAGTTCCGCATCAACGGCGAGGACCCGGGCCGCGGCTTCCTGCCGGCCCCCGGCACGGTCACGAAGTTCGCCCCGCCGAGCGGTCCGGGCGTGCGCCTCGACGCGGGCGTGGAGTCCGGCTCGGTCATCGGCCCGGCCTGGGACTCCCTCCTGGCGAAGCTGATCATCACCGGCGCCACCCGCGAGCAGGCGCTCCAGCGCGCCGCCCGCGCGCTCGCCGAGTTCGAGATCGAGGGCATGGCCACCGCCCTCCCGTTCCACCGCGCCGTCGTCACCGACCCGGCCTTCGCCCCCGCCGACGGGAACCCGTTCACCGTCTACACCCGGTGGATCGAGACCGAGTTCGTCAACGAGATCCCGGCGTTCACGGCCCCGGCCGCGGAGGACACCGAGGACGAGCCGGGCCGCGAGACGGTCGTGGTCGAGGTCGGCGGCAAGCGCCTCGAGGTCTCGCTGCCGTCGTCCCTGGGCATGACCCTGGCCCGCACGGCGGCTGCGGGCGGCGCGAAGCCCAAGCGGCGCGCGGCCAAGAAGTCCGGTCCGGCGGCCTCCGGCGACACCCTCGCGTCCCCGATGCAGGGCACGATCGTCAAGGTCGCGGTCGAGGAGGGCCAGCGGGTCGAGGAGGGCGAGCTGATCGTCGTACTCGAGGCCATGAAGATGGAGCAGCCGCTGAACGCGCACCGCTCCGGCACGATCGTCGGCCTGACCGCCGAGGTCGGCGCGTCCCTCACCTCGGGCGCCACCATCTGCGAGATCAAGGACTGATCCCGGCAGCACGCAGGACGCCATCGGCCCCCGGGACCCGTCGGGTCCCGGGGGCCGATGTCATGTACGGCTCCCGCACGGCCTGTGGCGGCCGCAGCCGGTGGGGGCGTCGGCGCCCGCCGTCCGTGGGGGCGCTGGAGGTGGCCTAGGGGGTGTCTGACGGAGGTCCGTGGTGAAGGAGCGGTGTCCGGTGCGTGCTCTCGGCGTGCCGGCCGGATGCCCCCGTACTGGACG
>NZ_JBEZLA010000036.1:0-37312 GCF_040651925.1 Streptomyces sp. NPDC048349
CAAGTACGTCCAGTACGGGGGCATCCGGCCGGCACGCCGAGAGCACGCACCGGACACCGCTCCTTCACCACGGACCTCCGTCAGACACCCCCTAGTGACACAACACGCCACCCGCCGAGACGTTGGCGGCCGAAACCATTCCCTTTCCGGCCGTTCTCCGCATGCTTACGGTCCGCTTGACGGGCTGCTTCCGGATGCGACCGAAGCTGTCCACTACAGTGCCCGCCAGTGCTGCCGCGGCGGCGGCCGCAGGCACGGCCAGGGGGACGGTGAGGGCGATGGACGCGACAACCGGCGCGGGCGCGGCGGTCATTCAGGGCACGACGACGCCCCCGGGCGGCCCCGCCCACCCGGCGTCGAGCGACGGGCGCGGGATGGCCATGGGGCCAGGCGACCACGGCACGGGCGACCCGGCCTCCACCGACGGGCGCGGCATCGGCGGGGGAGCCGTCGGGCACCCCGCAGGCGGCAGGCGAGGGGCGGCCGCCGCCGGGCTGTGGGGCCGGTTCGAGCAGCAGGACTTCCGCAGCCGCGTCCGCGGCACCCTCCTCGGCTCCGCCATCGGCGACGCCTTCGGCGCACCCGTCGGCCCGCTCACCCTCGACGCCATCCGCGCGGCACACGGCCCGCAGGGCCTGACCACGCCCACCGCCACCCCCGTCACCGCCGCCACCCAGCTCACCCTGTTCACCGTGGACGGCCTCATACGGGCCCACGTACGCCGGGACACCGGCGCCTGGCACCCGCCCACCGACGTCCACCGCGCCTACCTCCGCTGGGCGGCCACCCAACACGACTGGGGCCCCGACGAGCGCCGCAAGGACAACGGCTGGCTCGCGCAGCAGGAGTGGCTCTACGCCCGCCGCAGCCCCGACCGCGCCTGCCTGACCGGCTTCGCCGACGACGTCCTCGGCACCCTCGCCCGGCCGAAGAACCCCGACGCCCGCAACGCCGCCGCCACCTCCCGGTCGGCCCCCTTCGGGCTGCTCGTCGGCTGGGAGCCGGCCCTCGTCCTCCAGCTCGCCGTCGAATGCGCCGCGCAGAGCCACGGCCACCCGGCCGCGTACCTCACGGCCGGGGCCTTCGCCCTCGTCGTCCACGGCCTGACCCGCGGCGAGTCCCTGGACTCCGCCGTCCAGCGCGCCCTCGGCCTGCTCGGCACCCGCCCCGGCCACCAGACCGTCACCGACGCCCTCCAACGCGCCCTGGCGGCCGTCACCCAGGGCGCGCCCGGCCCCGCCACCGTCGAAGCCCTCGCCACCGGCAACGCCGAAGCCGCGCTCGCCGTCGCCGTGTACTGCGCCCTGGTCGCCGAGGACATCCCGCACGGCCTGCGCCTCGCCGTCAACCACGGCGGCGACTCCGGCGCCGCCGGCGCCCTGTGCGGCGCCCTCCTCGGCGCCCTGCACGGCGAGACCGCCCTGCCCGCCGCCTGGCTCGCCGAGCTCGAGAACCGCGCCACCGTGCTGGAGATCGCCGACGACTTCGCCCTGGAGATGACCCAGGGCCCGGCCCTCCACGGCCCCGCGGCCTCCTCCCCCGGCTGGCTGGCCCGCTACCCGCGCGGCTGATCCCGCCGACACCGGCCTGACGTCCCCTCAACAATCGCGCCTCCAGCCCGTACCGTTGCGGGTCCCACGTCTCGGAGGTGCCAGTAGCCATGCGGATCGCCACGACCATCTTCCTCACCGACCGCACCGTCTCGCCCGTCCGCCTCGCGCGCAGCCTGGAGGAGCGGGGCTTCGCCGGCCTCTACCTCCCCGAGCACACCCACATCCCGGTCACCCGCGAGACGGCCGCCCCCATGGGCGGCGAGCTCCCCGAGATGTACGGGCGCACCCTCGACCCCTTCGTGGCCCTCGGCCAGGCCGCCGCCGTGACCGAGCGCCTCCACCTCGGCACCGGCATCACGCTGGTCGCCCAGCACGACCCGATCGGCCTCGCGAAGCAGATCGCCACCCTCGACCACCTCTCCGGCGGCCGCTTCACCCTGGGCATCGGCTACGGCTGGAACGTCGAGGAGGCCGCCGACCACGGCGTCGAGTGGCGCACCCGGCGCGAACTGGTCCGCGACCGGATGGCCCTGATGCGCGCCCTGTGGGCCCCCGAACCGACGGCGTACGTGGGCGAGTTCTCCTCCGTCCAGGCCAGCTCCGCCCACCCCAAGCCGGTCCAGGCACCCCGCGAACTCGGCCCCGGCGTCCCCCTGCACGGCCCGCGCACCCTGATCGGCGGCCAGGCCGGCCCGAAGCTCTTCACGGCCATCGCCGACCACGCCGACGGCTGGCTCCCCATCGGCGGCGGCGGCCTCACCGAGTCCCTGCCGGTGCTGCGCCGCTTCTGGGAGACCGCCGGCCGCGACCCCAAGGCCCTCCAGGTGGTCCCGTACGCCGTCCGGCCCACGCCCGGCAAGATGGGCCACTACGCCGACCTCGGCATCGAGGAGGTCGTCCTCCAACTCCCCTCGGCCCCGGAACCGGAGGTCCTGCGCACCCTGGACGAGTTCGCCCAGTACCTCTGAACCCGGACCGGGCCCGACGGAGCAGCTCTCGACGTGGCGGCGGCCGAGCGCGGGAGAAGGTCCCGGGAAGGCCTCCCGCCCCAGGCCACCGACGCGGGCGCGCTGACCGAGCGACAACTCTGAGTGGATGGCGACGGCCGACCCCGAGCCGGCCGTAGCCCCGCCACCTGGAGTGTCTTCCTCGGCGGGGTCACCGCCGACTACTGAACTACGCCTCGTAGGGGAACCGGGCGAGCGGGGTCTCCCGCTCGAAGAAGGTCTTGGCGCGGACCATCGCCCGCTCGTCGTTCCGCACCTGTCCGGGGCGGGAGCCATTGCCGAGCAGTACCCCGCCGAAGCGCATCCCCATGTAGGCAGCCGAGTGGTTGAGGCTGGTGACCAGCCCGTCGGCAACCTCCTCCTCCTCGTGGGCCATGACGGTGACCCCCCACAGCGTCCGGCCCGCCATCCGCTTCTTGAAGTCCATGCCGGGCACCCCCAGCCAGCCCGACCAGTAGTCGAGGTAGCGCTTGGTGTGCGCGGAGAGGGAGTACCAATACAGGGGCGAGGCGATGACGATGTCAGTGGCCTCCAGCGTGACCCGCCGCAGCTCCTCCTCGGCCTCCCCGACCGGCCAGGACCCACTCTCGTGCCGCCCGTCCTGGAAGTCGGGCAACGGCAGCTTCGCCAGATCCACCCAGCGCTGCGGGGTGCCGGCGGGCAACTGCTCGGCGGCGGCGCGGGTCAGGATTTCGGTGTTGCCGTCGGACCGGGAACTGCCGAGGACGAAGAGAAACGAGCGGTCCGTGTCACTGGCTAGGTCGGTCGTCATGTCTGCTCCGGTCTCGGTCGGCGTCGCCTACCTCGCATGCAACTCCCGTACACGGCGGCACATTCCCGCCTGCCGCTGGTCAGGGGGCTCTGCTCCACCCGTCCGTTGCGACCGCTGTCCGGTGCGGGTGGGACCCCAGACGGCCGCCGGACGCCGAGACATGAGGAGCGCGTAGCGATCTGGCGCGCCCACCGGCCCCGCCTTCGGCGGTCATGGGGCCGGGCGGGGGTGTGGCTCCCTGCAACCTGGGAGCTGGTCCCTGATGGCCACTGGCTGTGATCGTGAACCAGTGGACCGTTCCTTTGGGGGCTTCCCGTCAGTCCTTGTCTTTCCGGGGCGGGACGGCCTGTCAAGGGTGGCCGAAGGCCATCGCGAAGCGACGCGACGAAGGAGCGCCCTTGACAGGGCGGCCCGACCCGGAAGGACAGTGGGACTGGCGGGAAACCCCCAAACCCTCCCTGATCGGCATCGACCGGAATCAGGCCCCCCGAAGCCCCGCCCCACCCGCATCCCCCACCCCCGTACCCTCCCTTCATGATCACTCCAGGCACACACATCCGCATCGCCCGCCCCTCCCTCGACCTGGCGGCCACCGAGCGGTTCTACGTCGACGGGCTCGGGCTCGACGTCCAGTGGCGTAGTACCGGCCAGCGCGCGGCCGGTGAGCACGATCTGCTGATGGTCGGGCCCGCCGGGGGCGGTTGGCACTTCGAGCTGACGCGGGATGACGAGAACCCGGTCGCGCCCTCCCCCACCGTCGACGACCTCTTCGTCGTCTACCTGGGCGAAGCCCCAGACGAGGCCCTCGTCCAGCGGCTCGTCGAGCACGGCGGGACGCGGGTCGCCGCCCACAATCCGTACTGGGACGAGTGGGGTGTCACCATCGCCGACCCCGACGGCTACCGCCTCGTGCTCTGCTCCCGCACCTGGGGCTGAGCCGCTGTCCCCCTGGCCAGCAGCCGGGAACAGCCCCTGGCCCGCAACCCAGAACTCACCCTGGCCCGCAACCCAGTAGTCCCCTGACCCGCAGCCCCGAACTGCGCCTAGCCCGCGACCCAGAACTGCGCCAGGGCCGCCTCCTTGTACGGCTGCGGGCTCACGCTCAGGTCCCCCGCGAAGGGGCGGTCCAGGGCGACGACCAGGAGCAGGCTGAAGCCGATCAGCCCCGCGACCGCGGATACGAACAGCAGCTGCATCTTCAGGCTCCGCAGCCCGAACAGGAACGTGAGCGGGATGATCACCAACGCGCCCCCGTACACGAGCACTTGCAGCAGGATCGGCAGCGAGGTCTCGGCCATCGAAACCCGGGCCCGGCGCTGTGCCGCTACGTCGTTGAGGTGGGTGACCGCCTCGGCGTAGAAGGTCTCGGCACGGGTGCCGGCCGGCTCGTACGCCTGGAGGGCCCGGTACAGCGCCT
Organism: Streptomyces sp. NPDC048349; assembly: GCF_040651925.1. Lineage (NCBI taxonomy): Bacteria > Bacillati > Actinomycetota > Actinomycetes > Kitasatosporales > Streptomycetaceae > Streptomyces > Streptomyces sp. NPDC048349. Next base: position 4,750 of record NZ_JBEZLA010000036.1, read on the forward strand.
GGGTCTGCGGCGCGGTCGCCTCGTAACTCGGCCGGCCCTTCCGCATCAGCGGCCACTGCACCTCGACCACGGCGTGCGCGTACGCGTCCACGGCCTGGTGCACGCGCGCGCGGTCGGCCGGCGGGAAGGTGTCGGCGCTGCGCACGACCAGGGCCAGGTCGGTGGCTTCGGTGGCGACGATGTTCTGGGTGGTCTCGAGCTGCGTCCAGAGCGTGACGACGACGAAGGCCAGGATGATGCCGTAGATCGCGCCGAACATGCCGAGCGCGACCCCGACCATCTCGTTGTGCTCCCCCTTCGCGAGGTGCGGGAAGCGGCGGCGGGCGGCCAGGCTGCCGGCCATGGCGAGGCCGGTGAGGCCGCCGACGAGGAGGACGGCGATGACGAACGTGCTGAGGTGGTTGAGCAACCAGAGGATCATGCGCTGCTCAACGAGCGCCCTCCACCGAAAGCCCCGCCTCCTGGGCGTCGATGAGTTCGTCCCAGTGCTCGCGCGTCCATGCGCAGGCCGCGTCCAGCGGCCCCAGGAGGCCGCGGCCGAGCGGGGTGAGGGCGTACTCGACCCGGCGCTCGGGGCCTTGGCACTCCTCCCGTGCGACGAAGCCGTCGCGCTCCAGCCCGCGCAGCGACTGTGTCAGGGACTTGGAGGTGATGCCGCGCAGCGGCACCTTGAGCTCCGAGAACCGGCGCGGACCGCCCTCCAGGCAGCGCAGGATCAGCGTCGCCCACTTGTCGCCGATCCGGAACGGGACCAGCGGGGAGGGGCAGACGGGGTCGAACATCTCCGGGTCCAGCGGCGTCGGTTCGGTCATGATCCACACGGTAGGCCGGTATCCGATCGGTAACCACACCCTTTCCTAGGCTCGCCCGCATGACGAAGCACAGCGAAACCAAGCGCAGCGAAACCAAGCACAACGCGACCAAGCACAAGGCGACCAAGCACACCGACAAGAAGCTCATCGTGTTCGGGGCCCGCGGCCGGGTCGGCCGGGCCGTCGTCGCCGAGGCGCGGGCGCGCGGGTACGCGATCACGGAGGCCGGGCGGGCCGACGGGGACGTGACCTCGGCGGCGGACGTGGCGCGGCTGGCGGCCGGGCACGACGCGGCGGTGGTCGCGGTGTACGACGCGCAGGCGGCCCCCGGCGTGTTCTTCCCCGCGGTGGCCAGGGCGGTCGCGGCGGGTCTCGCCCGGGCCGGGGTCCCGCGGCTGGTGTCGGTCGGGCTGGCTTCCGTACTGCCGACGGCGACGGGTGCGGCGCTGATGGACACGCCGGGGTATCCGCAGGAGTGGCGGGAGTTCTACGCCGGCCACGGGGCCGGGACCGAAGCGCTGCGGGCGGCCGCGCCCGCGGCCCTGGACTGGGCGGTGCTGAGCCCCGCCGGGGACTTCCCCGAGGCGGGGCCGGCGGCGGGCGGTTACGTCCTGCCCGTGCCCGCCGACGCCGCGAGCCGGATCACCCCCGCGGCCTTCGCCGTGGCCGTGGTGGACGAGGCGGTCGGGGCCCCGACCCGCCACGCGGTGCACGCCGGGGTGGGTCCGGCATGAGCGGCGGACCCGCGGCCGAGCGCGAGGCCGACAGTCCGCTCGCCAACAGTCCCGTCTCCGGCAGTCCCCTCGCCGACGGTCCCGTCACCGACAGTCCTGACCCCTGGGTCGCCGGCCACATCCGCCGCTTCGAGGAGACCGGCGGGCGGCCGCGGCCGGGGATCTCGGACCTCCTGCTGACCACGCGGGGCCGCCGCTCGGGGGTGCTGCGCCGCACGGCGCTGGCGTACGTACGGGACCCGGACGGGGGCGCGTACGTGCTGACGGCGTCCAACGCCGGTGCGGACCACCACCCGGCGTGGTACCTGAACCTGGCCGCCGACCCGGCCGTGACCCTCCAGGTCGGCGCCGAGACCTTCGCGGCGACCGCCCGCCGGGCCACCCCGGCCGAGGCGGAGCGCCTGTGGCCGGTGGTGGTGGCCGCGATGCCCTTGTACGCGGGCTACCGGGAGGCGACGGACCGCGTGATCCCGCTCGTCCTGGTCACCCGGGCCGGCTGAGGAGGGCGGGTGGGGCCAAGGCCAGGCGAGGGCCAAAGCCAGGCGGAGGCCAAAGCCAGGCGGAGGCCAAAGCCAGGTGAAGGCCAAAGCCAGGCGGAGTTCAGTCGATCTTCGGGGCGTCGGGGAGGCCGCCGGAAAGGGCTGCGCCGGCGCCCGACAGGGAGGAGTTGGTGGCCCGGGTGGCGGATCCGGCCGCCGCGGCCGTGACCCCGAGGGCGGTCTTGGTGTCCTCGACGGTCTGGGCGGGGTGGTCGGCGATGTCGATGACGCGGGCGGTGACCGGAGGCGCCTGGGGGGCGGCCGCCTCCTCGGCGTGGGCGGCGACGGGGGTGAGTGCGAGGGCGGCCCCGCCGGAGAGGACCAGGGCGGAAAGGGTGCGCTTCATGGCATTCATGCCCCGCCCAACGATCCCGCCACTCCCGGGGTCACCCCCCTCCACCTTGGAGTGACGCCCGACCCCCTCCGCACACGACGGCGGCGGGCCCGACCCTTGCGCGCGCCGAGAGCGGCCGTGCCCGGGCCGGGCGGCCGGGCGGACGCACCGCGGCCTCGGGGCGGGCGGCCGGACGGACGCACCGCGGCCCCGGATCGGGGGGATTCGATCCGGGGCCGCGGGGATGACTCTTCGGGAGCGGGAGGTGGGTCAGTCCTCGACCACCAGGGACGGGGTCGACTTCGTGAGGACCTCGCCGCGGAAGAAGGCCGGGCTGCGGCGTTCGGTGATGAACATGATCACCAGGCCGAGGGCCAGCAGGCCGACGCCGATGACGAAGACGTTGCCGACGCCCACACCGGGGAGGGTGGAGCCGGAGCCGTAGGACGGGTCCCAGGCGTCGTAGAGGGTCTTGAAGAAGACCGCGGCCAGCAGCAGGCCGCCCAGGACGGGGAAGACGCCCTTGAAGAACAGGTCGCGGGCGGAGCGGCGCAGGTCGCCGCGGAAGTACCAGACGCAGGCGAAGGCCGTCAGCGCGTAGTAGAAGCAGATCATCAGGCCGAGCGCGAAGATCGTGTCGGTCAGGACGTTCTCGCTGACGAGGGTCATCACGGTGTAGAAGGCGCCGGTGGCGATGCCCGCCACGACCGTGGCGCGGCCCGGGGTCTTGAAGCGCTCGTGGACCTTGGCGTACGAGGGCGGCAGCGCCTCGTACGTCGACATGGCGAGGACCGTGCGGGCCACCGGGATGAAGGTGGTCTGCAGCGAGGCGGCGGCCGAGGCCAGGACGGCGACGAAGAGCAGGACGCCGAGCATCGGGCCCATCACCGGGCCGGCAAGCGCGGCGAAGACGTTGCCGGAGGTCTCCTCGTTGGCGAGGCCGAGGCCCTCGCCGCCGGCGCCGACGGCCATCTGGGCGGCGACGCCGGTGGCCAGGTAGGAACCGACGAGGACGACCATCGCGATGAGGGAGGCGCGGCCCGGGGTCTTGGTGGAGCCGGTGGTCTCCTCGTTGGTGGCCAGGCAGGCGTCCCAGCCCCAGTACATGAAGATCGAGAGCGAGAGTCCGGCGGTGAAGGCCGCCATGGACTCGACCGCGAAGGGGTTCATCCAGGACCAGGAGAAGTCCAGGCCGGTGTCGAAGGTGCCGGCGGAGGCCTTCTGGAAGGCCATCGCGACGAAGACGGCGAGGACGACGAGCTGGAGGCCCACCAGCGCGTACTGGACGCCCTTGGTGGCCGTCATGCCGCGGTAGCTGATGGCGGTCGCGACGGCGATCAGGGTGAGGCAGGTGGCGATGTGGACGAGCTTGTTGTCGTCCAGGGCGGCGACCGACGGATTGCTCGTGATCTCGCCGGCCAGCAGCCAGAAGTAGGAGGTGGCGACGCCGGCCAGGTTGGAGAGCACGATGATCGTGGCGATCACCAGGCCCCAGCCGCACATCCAGCCGATCCGCGGGCCGAAGGCCTTGACGGTCCAGGTGAAGGAGGTGCCGCAGTCCGGCATGGCCTTGTTGAGCTCGCGGTACGCGAAGGCGACCAGGAGCATGGGGAGAAACCCGGCGAGGAAGATCGCGGGCATCTGCACCCCGACCTCACCGGCCGTGGATCCGAGGGTCGAGGTCAGGCAGTAGACGGGGGCGACGGTCGAGATGCCGATGACGGCGCTTCCCACCAGTCCGACGGACCCCTTGCCGAGTCCCTTGCCGCGGACGTCGCCCTCGGCGACGCCGCTTACCGTGTCTCCGGCCTGAGGCCGCATGTCCAGCTGAGTCATGGGTCAGGACGTTAGATGCTGCGCATTCCATATCCGGAGGGTCGAAGTCCGGACGCGGAGAGGCCCCGAATGCCTTTGAATAGCGAGGTCGGTGCAGTTCACGATCTCGCAATACAAGGTTCATGCGCGAATACATCCGCGGTTCGGCAGGCGCCGGGCATGGTCTTTCGCCATACGGAAACCGCAGCCATGTCCGTTTTGGGCGTTTCTAAACTTTCCTTCGTGACTTTGTGGTGACCACCGGTAACCCGCCCCGAAAGCCTGGCCAGGCCACCGTGTACCCAGCCGTACCGAGCAGTACCCAGCCGCACCCAAACAGACTGAGCCATACCCAGCCGCAGGACTGGGCCAGACTGACCCCATGCCCACGGCCGATGAACTCCTCAGCGCGGAAACCGTCAGCGAACTGGCCCGGCGACTCGCCCTCGCCGCCGGCCGGCCGACCTCGCCCGCCCTGCGCGAGCGCGCCGGCGCGCTCGACGGCCTGGGCTACGGCGCACGGGTCGCCGCCGTGCGCGACGCCGTCCTCGCCGACCTCCCCGCCGACTGGGCCGCCTTCGAGGCCGTCGTCCGCACCGCCCTTGCCGATCCCGGCTTCGAGGGCTGGATGACCTTCCCCGTCAACGAGGCCGTCGCCGTCCGCGGGCTGGAGGTGTTCGAGCCCGGCCTGGCGCTGCTGCACGACCTCACCTCCCGGCTGACCGCCGAATCCGCCGTACGGCCCTTCCTGCGCGCCGACCCGGTCCGCGCCCTGGCCGTCGTACGGGACTGGACCCGCGACCCCGACCCGCACGTACGGCGCCTCGCCAGCGAGGGGACCCGGCCCCGGCTGCCGTGGGCCCCGCAGCTGCCCGCCTTCGTCGCCGACCCGCGCCCGGCGCTGCCGGTGCTCGACGCCCTCTACCGCGACGAGTCCGCCTACGTGCGCCGCTCCGTTTCCAACCACCTCAACGACATCAGCCGGGACCACCCCGACCTGGCGGTGGAGACCGCCGCCCGCTGGCTGGCCGAGGGCGCGGACACGGGCACGACGGATCGCGTCGTACGCCACGGCCTGCGCACCCTGATCAAGGCCGGCCGGCCCGGGGCGCTGACCCTGCTCGGGCACTCCCCGGACGTGCCCGTGGCGGTGAGGGGGCCGGCGCTCGCCACCCCGCGGATCGCCGTGGGCGAGTACCTCGTCTTCGACTACGCCGTCACCAACACCGGCGCCGTCCCGGCCGAGCTGGTGGTCGACTACGTCGTCCACCACACGAAGGCGAACGGCGGCCGCACCCCGAAAGTCTTCAAACTCACCACCCGCACACTGGCCCCCGGCGAGACCCTCACCGGCACCAGGCGCCACTCCTTCAAGCCGATCACCACCCGCCGCTACCACTCCGGCGAGCACCTGGTGCAGCTGCAGGTCAACGGGCGGATACGGGGCGAGGCCGCGTTTTCGCTGGACGCGCCCTGAACCGGCCTGACAGGCTCCCCTCCCCCCGCCCCCCACCCCCCCATGAACTACGGACGCTGGAGCGACTCGAGACCACCGACCCGAGGTGCGGCTAGCCGGGCGGGGGCGGCCCCACGAAGGGCCCCGCGGGCGGGGCGGGCCCCGCGAAGGCCCCGCGAAGGCCCCGCGAAAGGCTCCGCCCCCGCCCCGGCCTACGTGGTCCAGACGATGGACTGGATCTCGCTGTAGGCATGGAGCGCGTACGAGCCGACGTCGCGCCCCACGCCCGACCGCTTGAAGCCGCCGAACGGCGCCTCCATGTTCCGGCCGATGGTGTTCACGCCCACCCCGCCCGAACGGAGCCGCCGGGCCACCCCGAAGGCACGCGCTGCGTCCCCCGACCAGACGTAGCTGATCAGCCCGAAGTCGGAGTCGTTGGCCAGGGCCACGGCTTCCTCCTCCGTGTCGAAGGGCACGACCACGACGACCGGCCCGAAGATCTCCTCGCGGACCACGCGCATGTCGTTGGTGCAGTCCACCAGGAGCGTCGGGGCCACGTAGAAGCCCTTGCCGTCCGCGCGGACCGCCGGGCGCTCGCCGCCCACCGCGATCCGGGCGCCCTCCTTCTTGCCCAGCTCGATGTACGACTCCACCCGGTCGCGGTGGGCCGCCGAGATGACCGGGCCGACCACCGTGCCCTGCGCGGCTGGTTCGCCGACCTTCATGAAGGCCAGGTAGCCGGTCAGCTTCTCCACCAGCGCGTCGTGGACGGACCGGTGCACGATCACCCGGGTCGGAGCGGTGCAGATCTGGCCGGAGTAGAAGGAGAAGGTGGTGCCGATGCCCATCGTCGCCGCATCGAGGCCGGCGTCGTCCAAGTCGTCGAAGACGATCGCCGCGCCCTTTCCGCCCAGCTCCATCAGCTGCCGCTTCATGGACCGGCCGCACACCTCGGCGATGCGCTGCCCGACGGCCGTGGAACCGGTGAAGGACACCATGTCGACGTCGGGGGAGTCCACGGCCGCCTCGCCGACCGCCACCGACCGGCCGCCCACGACGTTCACCACACCGGCCGGAACACCGGCCTCCGCGAGGGCCTCCGCCATCTTGAACACCGACAGCGGGTCCTGCGGGGCGGGTTTGACCACGACCGTGTTGCCCATCGCCAGCGCCGGGGCGACCTTGCCGGCCGGGTTGGCCCACGGGTTGTTGTACGAGGTGATGCAGGCGACCACGCCGACCGGCTGGCGCACCTCCAGCGCCCCGAGAATGCCCGCCTTGCCCATCGGGCCGGCCTCCGTCGCCTGCGGCGGGAGGCCCTTCTCCACGGGTTCGAGGGCTCCGCGCGCGTACCGGCGGAACCGGGCCACGCCCACCCCGACCTGCATGCCGCGGGCGATGCCGGTCGGCGCACCGGTCTCGGCCCGGGCGAGCGCGGTCCACGGCTCGTACTCCCGCTGGATGATGTCAGCGGCCCGGTCGAGGATCGCGGCCCGCTCCTCCGGCTTCGTACGGGACCACGCGCCGAAGGCCTCGGCCGCGGCGCGCGCCGCCTCGGCGACCTGTGCCGGGGACGCCTCGGGGGCGAGCCCGACCACGGACTCGTCCGCCGGATTGACCACCTCGTAGTGGCCGCCCTGCGGTTCCACCCACTCGCCGCCGATGTACAACCGCTGCGCTCCGGTCACCGCGTGCTCACCGTCCTCGTGTCCCGGCCCGACCGGAGCACGATGCCCGGGATCGCGCCCGTCACTTCGTCGTCGCGGATGGTCTCCACGCCGTTGACCCGTACCGAGACGATCCCGACGGCCCGCGCGTCCAGCCGCGGGCTGTTCCCGGGCAGGTCGTGGACCAGCGTCGCCGGGCCGGCCTCGATGCGCTGCGGGTCGAAGAGCACCAGGTCCGCGTGGTAGCCCTCGGCGATCCGGCCGCGCTCACGCAGCCCGAACAGCTGGGCGGGATCGTCGGTGAGCATGCGCACCGCCTGCTCCAGCGGGACGAGCTTGCGGCCGCGCAGGCAGTCGCCGAGGAAGCGGGTCGTGTAGGGGGCTCCGCACATGCGGTCCAGGTGCGCGCCCGCGTCGGAGCCGCCCAGCATGACGTCCTCGTGCTGCCAGGTCTCGGCGCGCAGGGCCCAGCTCGCCGGGTCGTTGTCGGTGGGCATCGGCCACAGCACCGTGCGCAGGTCGTCGTGCGCGCAGATCTCCACCAGGCACCGGAAGGCGTCCTGGCCGCGCTCGGCCGCGATGTCGCCGACGACGCGGCCGGAGAGGCCCTCGTTCTCCTTGCTGTAGGTGTCGCCGATGACGTAGCGGCCGAAGTCGGCGAGGCGGCGGAAGACTCCGGCCTCCTTGGAGTCGGCCCGCTTCAGCATCTCGGCGCGCACTGCGGGGTCGCGCAGCTTCTCGATCCGCTCGGGGACGGGCAGGGAGAGGACCTCGCCCCAGCCGGGGATGAGGTTGAGCGCGCAGAAGGTGCCGAGCGACATGTTCATGGGGGTGAGGATCGGCATCGTCAGCGCGACGATCCGGCCGCCGGTCTCGCGGGCGCGGGCGCTCGGGACCAGCTGGCGCGGGACCCGCTCCGGGACGGAGGCGTCGATGGTGAGGACGTTCCAGTTCAGGGGCCGTCCGGCGGCGGCGCTCATCTCGACGAAGAGGTCGATCTCGGCGTCGGAGAACTGGTCGAGGCAGCCCGCGACGATGGCTTCGAGCTGGGTGCCCTCGTGTTCGGCGACCGCCTTGGAGAGGGCGAGGAGTTCGGCGGGCCTGGCGTGCCGGGAGGCGACGGGGGCGCCGGAGCCGTCGGAGTGGGTGGAGGACTGGGTGGTGGACAGGCCCCAGGCGCCGGCGTTCATGGCGTCGTGGAAGAGGTCGAGCATCTTCTGCATCTGCTCGGGGGTGGGCTGGCCGCCGACGGCGTCCTCGCCCATCACGTGGCGGCGCAGGGCGCAGTGGCCGACCATGAATCCGGCGTTGACGGCGATCCGGCCCTCGAGCGCGTCGAGGTACTCGCCGAAGGTGGACCAGGTCCAGTCGACGCCCTCCTCCAGGGCCTTGAGGGCCATGCCCTCGACCTTGCTCATCATGCGGCGGGTGTAGTCGGCGTCTTCGGGGCGGTCCGGGTGGAGCGGGGCCAGGGTGAAGCCGCAGTTTCCGCCGGCGACGGTGGTGACGCCGTGGTTCATGGAGGGGGTCGCGTACGGGTCCCAGAAGAGCTGGGCGTCGTAGTGCGTGTGGGGGTCGATGAAGCCGGGGGTGAGGACGAGGCCGGTGGCGTCCTCGGTGGTGCGGGCCCTCTCGGTCACGGTCCCGGGCGGGGCGATCACCGCGATGCGGCCGTTGCGTATCCCGACGTCTGCGATGCGGGCGGGGGCGCCGGTGCCGTCCACGACGGTGGCGCCCTTGATCAGGTGGTCGAGCATGACGTCCCTTCTCTGGCGTTGCGCTACGCGGTCGCGCCGTGCCGCCGTGCGGGGCCCCCGGGCGGGGCTGGATGTGCCTCCGGCGGCGCCTCAAACGCCGGCGGGCTGGATGTGGCTGCTGCCGCCGCCAGGCGCGGCGCCACTGCTGGGGCTCCGCCCCAGACCCCGCGCCTCAAACGCCGGCGGGGCTGACATTGCCCTGCGGGCAATCCAGCCGCACTTGGCGGAGGGCAGCAGCCAAATCCAGCGCCGCCTGCGACTGAAGCGCCGCCCGAGGCCAATTGAGCCTCGCCGGCGTTTGAGGCGCCGCCGGAGGCACATCCAGCCCCGCCGGCGTTTGAGGCGCGGGGGTCTGGGGGCGGCGCCCCCAGCAGCGGTGCCGCACGTGCGGGCCCCGGCCGGAGGCCGCCCGGCCGGGGCCGGTTCGGGACGGCGGTCCGGGAAGGCGCCGTCCCCGTCTGGGGAGCCCGGTCAGGAACCCGCGGCTTCGCGGAACCGCGTCGTGCGGTGCACCGGGTCGGTGTCGATCTCCGGGATCACGTGCTCGCCGATGAGCTTGATCGTGGTCATCGTGTCCTCGTACGACACCCCGGTCGGCAGCCCGAACGAGAGCTGGTCGGCGCCGGCCTGCTCCCAGCGCTTGCACTGCTGGAGGACCTCCGACGGGTCGCCGCAGATCAGCAGCTCCTCCGCGATCAGCAGCTCGATGATCTCCGCGTTGTACTCCGGAAGCAGCTCGGGCCACTGCGGGATGGCCTCCGGCCGCGGGAAGGTGTCGTGGTAGCGGAAGACCAGCGACTGGAAGCGGTTCATGTGGGCGTTGACGGCTATCTCGACGGCCTTGTCGTGGGTCTCGGCGCAGATCGCCGTCGAGGTGACCATGACGTTGTCGTTGACGAAGGCCCCGATGGCCTTGGCCTCCTGGATGGCCGTCTTGTACTGCTCGAGGACCCACTCCATGTCGGAGACCTTCTGCACGCTGAAGCCCAGCACGCCCAGGCCCTTCTTCGCCGCCATCGCGTACGAGGAGGGGGAGCCCGCGGCGTACCACATGGCCGGGTGCGCCTTGCCGTACGGCTTGGGGAAGACCTTCCGCGGCGGCAGCGACCAGTGCTTGCCCTGGAACCCCTCGTACTCCTCCTGGAGGAACATCTTGGGGAATTCCGCGATGGTCTCCTCCCAGATCTCCTTGGTGCCGTTCATGTCCTCGATGCCGGGCAGGAAGCCGAGGATCTCGTGGCTTCCCGCGCCGCGGCCGGTGCCGAACTCGAACCGGCCCTTGGAGAGGTGGTCGAGCATGGCGACCTTCTCGGCGACCTTGACCGGGTGGTTCACCGGGGCCAGCGGGTTGAAGATGCCGGAGCCGAGGTGGATCCGCTCGGTGGCGTGGGCGAGGTATCCGAGGAAGACCTCGTTCGCCGAGAGGTGGGAGTACTCCTCCAGGAAGTGGTGCTCGGAGGCCCAGGCGTACTTGAAGCCCGACTTGTCCGCCTGGATGACGTACTCGGTCTCCTCGATCAGCGCCTTGTGCTCTGCCTCGGGGTCGACCTTGGACCGTGACTCGGCCACGTATCCCTGCACGAAGAGCCCGAATTCCAAGGGGTTCACCGTCCTTTGATTTCTGACGTTGCGTCAGATTCGATGTCACGACTGTTCCATCGCCGGGGCGGGAGCGTCAATACCTGACGCTCCATCAGATGTGCCTAGAGGATGCTCACACCCGCCATCCAGCCACCGTCGATGACGAACGGCTGACCGGTGATGTACGAGGAGTCCTGGCTGGTCAGGAAGAGGGCCAGCTTCGCGATCTCCTCCGGCTGCCCGACCCGCCCCATCGGGACGACCCGCTTGTAGAGCTCCGCCATCGCGTCCCGCGCCTCGTCCGTCATGCCCGCCGGATCCAGCAGCCCCGGATTGGCCATCGGGGTGTCCACGGCCCCCGGGCACATCGCGTTGACCCGGATCCCCTTGCCCGCCAGTTCCAGTGCGGCCACCCGGGTCAGGCCGAGGATGGCCGCCTTGGTGGCGGCGTACGTGCCGACGTACGCCATGCCCGTCAGGCCGGTGTACGAGGAGGTGTTGACGATCGTGCCGCCGCCCGCCGCCTCGATCTCGGGGGCGACCGACTTGATGCCGAGGAAGGCGCCCACCTGGTTGACCTGGACGACCTGCTGGAACTCCTCCAGCGGGGTCGCGGTCAGCTCGTTGAAGCGCAGGATGCCCGCGTTGTTGACCAGGCCGTCGACCGGGCCGAAGGCCTCCTTCGCCACGGCTATCGCGCCCGCCCAGTCCTCCTCGCGGCTCACGTCCAGCCGCACGTAACGGGCCCGGTCCTCACCGATCTCCTTGGCCACGGCGGCGCCCTGCTCGTCCAGTACGTCGCCGAGCAGCACCCTGGCGCCCTCGGCGGCGAACAGGCGGGCCTCCTGCTCGCCCTGCCCGCGTGCGGCGCCGGTGATGATGACGACGCGTCCGTCCAGCTTTCCCATGGTCACGGCTCCTGGTCGTTGAGGTACGGCGCGACGTCGGCGCCGAAGGCGGTGATCTGGTCGACGAGTTCGGCGCGGTCGCGGCTGCGGAAACGGACCTGGATCTGGTCCACGCCGAGCGCCTTGTACTCCCGCAGGGACTCGGCGAGCGCCTCCGCCTTGCCGGTGAGGGTGCGGCGGCCGGTGTCCCAGCCGGGCTCGCCGACGTACAGCGCCTCGGTGATCGCGCCGAACTCGAAGGGGCCGGTGGCACCGGCCCCGGCGCGCAGCTCCTTGATGCGGGCGATCTGCGCCGGGAGCTCGCCGCGCGGGTCGCCCTGCGGGAGCCAGCCGTCCCCGCGCAGCGCGGCCCGGCGGACGGCGGCCGGCGAGGAGCCGCCGACCCATACGGGGATCCGTTCCTGGGCGGGCCGGGGCAGCTGGCCGAGGTCCTTGAAGGAGAACAGCTCGCCCTCGAACTCCGGGTACTCCTGCGGGCCGAGGGCGGCCCGCAGCGCGTCGAGGGTCTCGTCGAGCACGGCCCCGCGGCGGGCGAAGTCCACGCCGAGGACCTCGAACTCCTCCTGGACGTGCCCGGCGCCGACACCGAGGACCAGCCGGCCGCCGGAAAGGTGGTCGAGGGTCGCGTACTGCTTGGCACTGATCAGCGGGTGGCGCAGGCCGAGGATGGCGACGTGGCTGAGCAGGCGCACGTGCTCGGTGATGCCGGCGAGGAAGGACAGGGTGGCCACCGGGTCGTACCAGACGGTGCTCATGGGCCCGGCGAGCCGCCGCGGGATGGCCACGTGGTCGCAGGTGGCCAGGTACCCGAAGCCGGCCCGGTCGGCGGCCCGCGCCACCTCGGCGAGATCGGCGGCGGTGGCCGACGCCTCCCAGGGCTCGGCGTAGATGGTGCTCTGCGACTGGACCGGGAGCTGCATCCCGTAGACCAGCCGACCTTGCGGAAACACGCGCGCCATGCCGGACCCGCCTCGCCTTCGTCTGCCGATGCGTCGTATCGGTGCCGGGCCATCGTCGTAGCTGACGGTCCGTCAGGCAAGGGGCTGGGCGGATCCCTGTCGGCGCGGGCGGAGGCGCCGTCGCGGCCGGATGCGCCGTCGCGGGCGGAGGCGACGTCGCGGGCGGAGGTCCGTCGGGCGCGGGGGCATCGTCGCCGTCCCGTTCGCCGAGCGGCGGGACGGCGGCGCGGGCGGAGGCGCCGCCGCCGGCGAAGGCGTCGTCGACGTCGCGTTCGCCGAGCGGCGGGACGACGGGACGGCGGGACGGCGGGACGGGCCGGAGCCCGGATCTCACGTCACGGGCAGTCCCCGGTCCCGGTCAGAAGCCTTCCGGGCCCATCACGATGACCGGCTCGGCCGCGGGGTCGAGGGTCTCGAGGACCTTCTTCATCGCCTGCTTCGGGATGCCGACGCAGCCCTGCGAGGGGCCGTCGTGGTCCACGTGGAGCCAGATGTTGCCGCCCTTGCCCTCGCCTTCCGGCTTGACCGGGTCGAGCGGTGAGTTCCCCGGCCTGCGGTTGAAGTCGATGGCGACGACGTAGTCGAAGGATCCGGCCAGCGATTCGCCGTTGACCCCGCGACCCGTGGCGACGAAGGCGCGGTCCTTGTCGTAGGGGAGCCGGGTGCCGGGCGGCGGCGGCAGCAGCCCGCCCGCGTCGGTGAGCGCGAAGACGCCCTGAGGGGAGGTCAGGTCCCCGTACGTGCGCTCCGTGGACCAGCCCTTCGCCCCGTTGCGGGCCGGCCAGCTCTCGCCGCGCACCCAGTCGGCGCCGGCCGCGGGGCGGGTGTAGAGCGCGGCGGTGGACTGCGAGGAGTCCCCCGCCCGGCCGATGACCAGGATGAGCTGGCGGGACTCGGCCGGGATCTTCGCGAGGGTCTGCGCGCTGATGCCGGTCAGCCCCTGGAGGGGGTCCCGGGGAGCGGCTTCGGGTGCCTTCTCGGGAGCGCCCCCGGAAGCGTCCTTCGGCGCGTCACGGCGGGCGTCGCGCGCCGCGCGGTCCGCGGCCGGGGGGCGGGAATCGGCCCGCGCCTGGGCCGCGCTGCCCACGGCGTTCTCGTCGAGGGCGTACACCCAGCCCGCCGCGAAGGTCAGCAGGCCGAAGGTGGCCGCGAGGGCCACGCGGCGCGACGTGGGCGAGGACGTACGAGCGCGTCCCGCACGAGGCGTACGCGACGTACGGAGCGTGCGGGAGCGGGCTCGGCGGTGCTTGCTCATTGAACCGACCGTACATCAGCCGCCCTTCACTCCGGCTGAACGCTGCCCTGCCGCCGGAAGGTCTGCCTCCGGGAAGCGGACGCGGACGGTCAGCCCGCCCTCGGGCGCCGGATTGGCCCGCGCCGCCAGTTCCGCCCCGTGCGCCCGCGCGATCGACGCGACGATCGACAGCCCCAGACCGGCGCCCTCACCTGCGGTGTGCTGCCGTTCCGCGCGCCGCCGGAACGGCTCCAGGAGCCTTGGCACATCGGCCGGATCGATGACCGGGCCGGTGTTGGACACCGTCAGTTCCCCCTCGCCGGAGGTGGTCAGGCTCAGCCGGCCGCCCGCGCGGTTGTGACGTACGGCATTGGTCAGCAGGTTGCGGACCAGGTGGCCCAGCAGGGCGCGGTCCCCGGTCACCGTCAGGGGGACCAGGATCCGCTCCACCGTCAGGCCCCGCTGCGGACAGGCCGCCAGCTCTGCGGCGGCGAGCGCCGCCAGGTCCACCCGTTCGGTGGAGTCCAGCCCCTCCTCCGACACGGCGAGCAGCAGCAGCGACTCGACGAGGTGCTCGCCGGAGTCGGCGACGCCGATGAGCCGTTCGCGGATCCGGGCGACCCGCTCCGGCGACGGGTCCCCGGCGAGCCCGATCTCGGCCGCCGCCCGCTGCACGGCCAGCGGCGTGCGCAGCTCGTGCGCCGCGTTCGCCGCGAACCGCCGCTGGGCCGACACGAGATGCTCCATCCGCCCCAGCATCGCGTCGAAGGTGTCGGCGAGCTCCTTGAGCTCCCCGGGCGGGGCCTCGAGGGCGATCCGCTCGTGCAGGTTCTCGCCGGACAGCCGCCGCGCCGTGCCCGTGATCACGGCGAGGGGACGCAGCACCCGCCCGGCCATCCACCAGGCCAGCCAGATCGACAGCACGGCGAAGACGGCGAGCGCGATGAGCGAGACGATCAGCAGCCGGTGCTGGGTCGCCTCGGTGACGGCGCCCGTCAGGTTCTGGGTGAGGGCGTACACGCGCAGCTGCTCCTGGGTGGGCGCCTCGCCCGGGCCCGCGGTCTGGGCGGGGACGGGGCTGCGGCCGGGGTCCACGTCCAGCCGTTCGCCCAGGCGCAGTGCGGGGCTGACGGTGCTGACGGCCCCGCTGACACTGGCGTACAGCCCCTGGCCGAGCAGGACGTACACCAGGGCCACCAGTCCACCGCCCGCCAGGAGCAGCAGTGACCCGTACAGGGCGGTGAGCCGGCCGCGCTCGGTGCGCAGGACGCCCCGCGGGAAGCGGGTCATCGGGCGGCGATCCGGTAGCCCGCGCCCGGCACGGTCTCGATGAGCGGCGGCTCGCCCAGCTTGGCGCGGAGCTTGCTGAGCGTGACCCGCACGGCATTGGTGGAGTAGCTGGTGCCCTCCTCCCAGACCTCCTCGATGAGGTCGTCGTTGCTGACCACGGCGCCCTCCGCCCGCAGCAGCGCCTCCAGGACCGCGAACTCCTTGCGGGACAGGGCGAGCCGGCGCCCGTCGCGGCTGGCGCTGCGCCGGGCGGTGTCGACGGCGACCCCGGCGCGTTCGAGTACGGGCGGCAGGGCGGGTCGGGTGCGCCGGCCCAGCGCGAGCACGCGGGCGAGGAGCTCGTCGTAGGCGAAGGGCTTGGTCAGGTAGTCGTCGGCGCCCAGGCCCAGGCCCTCGACCCGGTCCCGAACGGTCCCCGATGCGGTCAGCATCAGGACGCGGGTCAGCAGCCGCTCGCGCACGACCTGGCGGCAGACCTCGTCGCCGTGCAGGCCGGGGAGGTCGCGGTCCAGGACGAGGACGTCGTAGGCGCCCAGGCGCAGCCGTTCGAGGGCCTCGAGGCCGTCGCCCGCCTCGTCGACGGCCAGCGCGTCGCGGCGCAGCCCCTCGGCGATCATCTCCCGGAGGAACTCCTCGTCCTCCACCACCAGTACGCGCATGGCGTCCTCTCTACCGGAGAGGGGTGTTTCGGCGGGGTAAGCACGGGGAGAGAGGGAAGCGAAAGGGCCCTTTGCCGCAGGGTCGGGCCCATGAAGCGATCCCTCATCATGACCACGGCCGCAGCCATCACCGGCCTCGCCCTCGCCGTCACCGGGTGCGCGAACGGCTCGACCGGCTCGACCGGCTCGACCGGCGGGCAGAAGGACTCCGCGCCGGGCGGCGGCTCCGCAGCGGGCTCCGGCTCCGGCTCGGGTACGGACGCGGACAACGCCGTGAAGATGCGCCAGTGCCTGCGCGAGCACGGCATAGACGCGCCCGACCCCAAGCCCGGCCAGGACCCGCGCGGGATGACGGTGGGCGGCGGAGTCGACCCGCAGAAGATGCAGGAGGCCATGAAGGCCTGTGGGATGGGCGGCCCGGGCTCGGGCAAGGAGCCGACCCAGGAGGAGAAGGACAAGGAGCTCAAGTGGATCCGCTGCATGCGCGAGAACGGGGTCCAGCTCAAGGACCCTGACTACAGCGGCGGCATGCGGACCGGCATCGAGGTCCCCCCGGGCCAGGAGAAGGCCTTCGAGGACGCCCAGAAGAAGTGCGAAGCGGCCAGGTCGTGAGGAAGCGGGCGAAGTGGCTGCTGGGTTCGCTGGCCGTCGTGCTCGCCGCCTCGGGCGGCGGGTACGCGGTCACGGCGGCCCAGCCGCAGCGGGAGAGCGGGCGCGAGCAGCGCGGCGACGGGCTGCCGCCGGCCACCGCACCGGTGCAGCGCGGTGACCTCAGCTCGGGCCTGCGGGTGGAGGGGACCCTCGGCTACGCGCAGGAACGCAAGGTCAACGCGGCCGGGCCGGGCGTGCTGACCTGGGTCGCGGGCGAGGGCACGGCGGTCGAGCGGGACGGACGGCTGTACGAGGTCAACGGCAGGACGGTGCGGCTCATGTACGGGTCCACGCCGATGTACCGGCCGCTGAAGTCCGGGGACAAGGGCGAAGACGTCAAGCAGCTCAAGCGCAATCTCCAGGCGCTGGGGTACGGCACCGGGCTGGACCCGGAGGACGGCGCCTTCACGGCCGGTACGGCGACGGCGGTCAAGCGGTGGCAGAAGGCCCACAAGGTGCCGGAGACGGGCGAGGTCGCCAAGGAGGACATCGCCTTCGCCCCGGGGCCGCAGCGGGTGCGCAAGAACGACGCGGCGGTCGGTGACGAGCCCGGGCCGGGCAAGCCGGTGATGACCCTGACCGGCACCGAACGGATCGTCCGCTTCGAGATGGACGCGGCGAAGGCGGGCACGGCGAAGACCGGCGAGCCGGTCACCGTGCGGCTGCCCGACGGCGCCACCGTCACCGGGAAGATCGACTCGGTGGGCGCCACGGCCGGCCCTGACGAGAAGGGCGACGGGGGCGGCCCGGGCGGCGGTGACAAGAAGGCCAAGGTCGAAGTGGTCGTCGCCCTGGACAAACCCGCCGAGGTGGGCACCCCCGACCGGTCCCCGGTGTCGGTCGGCCTCACCGGCGAGACGCGCAAGGGCGTGCTGTCCGTACCGGTCAACGCGCTGCTGGCGCTCGCCGGCGGCGGCTTCGGCGTACAGGTCGTCGAGGACGGCAGGACGCGCGAGGTCGGGGTGCAGCTGGGCATGTTCGGCAACGGCCGGGTCGAGGTGACCGGCGACGCCCTCGAGGAGGGCATGCAGGTGGGGATCCCGAAGCTATGACGCACACGCATCCCGGCCCTCTGCCCGGTCCCGGTCCCGTTCCCGTGCCCGGTCCCAATCCCGGTCCCGTTCCCGTGCCCGGTCCCGGTCCCGTTCCCGTGGTCGAACTGGCCGGGGTCACCAAGGAGTACCCGGGCGGGGTCACGGCCCTGCGCGGGGTCGACCTGACCGTCACGAGCGGCGAACTGCTGGCCATCGTCGGGCCGTCCGGATCCGGCAAGTCCACCCTGCTGCACATCGTGGGCACCCTGGACCGGCCGACGGCCGGCGGGGTGCGGATCGCCGGCCACGACATCGCGGCCCTCTCGGACCGCTCGCTGTCGGCGCTGCGCTCCCGGCACGTCGGCTTCGTCTTCCAGTCCTTCCACCTGGTGCCGGGCGTCAGCGCCCGGGCGAACGTCGCCGAGGGGCTGCTGTACTCCGGCCTCCCGCGGGCCGAGCGCGGCCGCCGGGCGGAGCGAGCCCTGGAGCGGGTCGGGCTCGGCGACCGGCTGGACCACCGGCCGCACGAGCTGTCCGGCGGGCAGAAGCAGCGCGTGGCGATCGCCCGCGCGGTGGCGGGCTCCCCGGACCTGCTGCTGGCAGACGAGCCGACCGGCGCGCTGGACACGGCGTCCGGGGAGTCGGTGATGGAGCTGCTGCACGAGCTGAACGCGGACGGGGCCACCATCGCCGTGATCACCCACGACCAGGAGATCGCGGCGAGCCTGCCGCGCCAGGTGCGGATCCGGGACGGCGAGATCGTGGCGGACGTCCGCGGCACGGCGGCCGCGGCGGCCGGACCGGGGGTGGCGCGATGAGCCGCACGAGCCGCACGAACCGCACGAGCCGTCGTGCGCGGACCCGTACCGGAAAGCTGACGCCGCCGAGGCTGTCCCCCCGTGACGTCCTGCACGTCGGGTCGGCCGGTCTGCGCTCGCGCCCGATGCGGGTGTTCCTGTCCGCGCTCGGCATCGCCATCGGTATCGCGACGATGATCGCGGTGGTCGGGATCTCCTCCTCCAGCCAGGCCAAGCTGCTGCGGGAACTCGACCGGCTCGGCACGAACATGCTGGTCGCGACGCCCGGGCAGGGAATGTTCAGCGGGCAGGACACCACCCTGCCCAAGGACGCCCCGGGCATGATCGCCCGCATCCAGGGCGTCGAATCGGTCGGCACCACCGGTGACGTGGCCGAGTCCGTGCGCCGCTCGGAGAACGTTCCGCAGGTGGAGACGGGCGGGATCGTCCTGAAGGCGGCCAAGGACGACCTGCTGGGCACGCTGCGCGCCCGGATGGGCAGCGGTACCTGGCTCAACGAGGCCACCGGCCGCTACCCCTCGGTGGTGCTCGGCGACGTCTCGGCGCGGCGTCTGGGCATCACCGGGCCCGGCCAGCAAGTGTTCATCGGCGGCCGGTACTTCACGGTGATCGGGATCCTGGCGCCGGTACCGCTGGCTCCGGAGATCGAACGCTCGGCGCTGATCGGCTGGGAGGCGGCCGAGCGGCTGCTGGGCTTCGACGGGCACCCGACGGCGGTGTACGAACGCTCGGCGGACGACCGGGTGGCGCAGGTGCGGGACCTGATCGCCCCGACGGCCAATCCGCAGACGCCGAGCGCGGTCGCGGTCAGCGACCCGTCGGCGGCGCTCCAGGCGAAGGCGGCCACCGAAGGCGCCTTCAGCACCCTGCTGCTGGGACTGGGCGGGATCGCGCTGCTGGTGGGCGGGGTCGGCGTCGCCAACACCATGATCATCTCGGTGCTGGAACGCCGCCACGAGATCGGCCTGCGCCGCTCGCTGGGCGCCACGAAGGGCCAGATCCGGGTCCAGTTCGTGACGGAGTCCCTGCTGCTGTCCGGCCTCGGCGGCCTGGCGGGCATCGCGCTCGGCTCCGCGGCCACGGCCGTCTACGCCCGGGTCGGCGACCTGCCCTGGGTGGTCCCCCTGTGGGCGGTGACCGGCGGCTTCGCGGCCACCCTGGCGATCGGCACCCTCGCCGGCCTCTACCCGGCGGTCCGGGCGGCCCGGCTGTCCCCCACGCTGGCGCTGGCGGCGGGATGACCCGGGCCCCGGGGCGATCACCGGCGTACGCTGATCCGATGCGAACTCCACGTCACGCAGCGCGCGTTGTCATCCTGTCCCCCGCCGGGTCGGTGTTCCTCTTCCGCGAGAACAACGTGGAGGTGGGCATCCACTGGCTGCCGCCCGGTGGGGGGATCGACCCGGGCGAGAGCCCCGAGGACTGCGTGCGGCGCGAGCTGCGCGAGGAGACCGGCTGGACCGACCTGGAGCCGGGACGGCTGCTGTGCACCTGGGAGCACGACTTCACCCACCAGGGGATCCCGGTCCGCCAGCACGAGCACATCTACCTCACCACGGGCCCGCACCGCGAACCGGTGCTGGAGGAACCGGGCATCCACTGGCAGTGGCTCTCCCCGCAGCGCCTGGCCGCCCTCGGCGAACCCGTGTGGCCGCCGCGCCTGCCCGACCTCCTGGCGAACGCACCGGCCGAACCGGTCCACTACGGGCTGCTGAGCTAGTTCTTGGCCGCGCCGGCTCCTGCGCCCGCGCCCGTGCCCGCGCCCGTGCCCGCCGCCTTCGCCGTGGCCTTGGCGTACAGCGAGGCGGCGTAGTCGCCCAGGATGGTGCTGGTCGACACGTCGTCCGTGTCGCCGCCGGTCAGGATCCCGATGATCTTCCCGTCGCGGGCGATCCAGGCGCTGCCGCTGGTGCCGCCGGGGAAGTCGGCGCAGTCGAAGCGCTGTTCGGTCGCGCTCTCGCGGACGGTGACGGCCGTGCACGTACGGGGCACCTTGCGGTCGGCGGGGTACCCGGTGACGGTGACCTCCTCGCCCGAGCGGCCGCTGGTGTCCAGCACGGCCCCGCCCGTCACGTCCTCGATGTTCCGGCCCGAGGGGTCGGGGGCCAGGCGGGCGAAGGCGAGGTCGTAGCTGTCGTCCGTGCCCTCGGCCCAGCGGTCGTCCTCGAAGACTTCCTCGAGCTTCCACGTGCCGTAGGGCGCGATCCCGTTGGCGTACGCGGGTGCGAAGACGGCGGTGCCGCCGCCCTGGTCCCCGTCGAGCAGGCAGTGCCCGGCGGTGACGATCAGGTTCCGGCCTGGGCTCTGCACCACGGTGGCGGTGCAGAAGTGGTCGCTGTCCAGGCCGTTCGTGAACAGCGCCCCGGTGAAGGCCGCGGGTCCGCCGGGCTGCGGGGTGACGGCGGGCGGCAGCGTGCTCTTGGGCGGGGTGGACAGCTGCGGCTTCGCCGCTTGCGAACGCGACGGAGCCGTCGGCGAGGCCGTGGGCCCGGCCTTCGCCCGCAGGGGCGCGCCCGCCTCCGGCGGCGGCACCAGCTCGGCCATCGCGGCGGAGGCCCCCAAGGCCGCCGCGGCACACAGCACCACGGTCACGACGGTCCGCTTGTCCACCGGCATGATGATCCTTCCGCTTTGCCCCGGCGAAGCATGCCCCGGGGGCAGGGCCGGGTGCAAGGGGCACCGGATCCCGCCCCCGCGCCGGGCCCCTCGTACGGCGGCCGCGTTCAACCCCCGTACAGGCCCTCGATCTCCGCCGCGTACCGCTCGGCGACCTGCCGGCGCCGGAGCTTCAGCGTCGGCGTCAGGGTGCCCGCCGCGATCGTGAAGTCCTCCGGCAGGACGTGGAAGGCGCGGACCCTGGCCGGGCGGGAGACCGTGGCGTTGGCCTGCGCCACCGCCGTCTCGATCAGGGCGCGGACCGCCGGGTGGGCGGCCGGGGCGGCGCCGAGGTCGAGGCCCTCGCGGGCCGCCCAGGCCTCGACCTCCTCCGCGTCCAGGGTGATCAGGGCCACGGGGTACGGGCGGCGGTCGCCGATCATGACCGCGCGGGAGACGTAGCGCGAGCGCTGGATGGCGAACTCGACCTCCGTGGGGGTCAGGTTCTTCCCCGCCGAGGTGATGACGATCTCCTTCTTGCGGCCGGTGATCCGCAGGTACCCGTCGGCGTCCAGTTCGCCCAGGTCGCCGGTGTGCAGCCAGCCGTCCGGGTCCAGGGCCGCCGCCGTCGCCCGCTCGTCGGCGTGGTAGCCCGGGAACACCATCGGCCCCCGCGCCAGCACCTCCCCGTCCGGCGCGATGCGCACCTCGCAGCCCGCGATGGGCCGCCCCACCGTCCCGTACCGCACCGCGTCCGGGTGGTTGAGGGAGATCACGCCGCCCGATTCGGTCATCCCGTACCCCTCGTACACCGCGATCCCACACGCCCGCAGGAGGTCCAAGGTCGCCGGCGCGATCGGGGCGCCGCCGGTGAGCGCCCACTTCAGGCGGCCCCCGAACGCGCCCCGGACCAGGGAGTACAGCGACTTCTCCGCCGCCTCGTACTCCTCCCGCCGCTCCTGCGGGAGCCGGCCCTCCGCCGCCAGCACGCCCAGCCGCACCGCCTCCTCCAGGCGTTCGCGGCCACCGTCCTCGGCCTCCGCCAGCGACAGCACCACCGAGTGGAGCTTCTCGAACAGCCGCGGCACGGACGGGAGATGGGTGGGGCGGACCTCGGAGAGCTCCGCCAGCACGTTCTCGATCCTGCCGCCGAAATAGCAGAGCTCCCCGCCCTCCAGCAGGGTCGTGAACTGGATGAGCTGCGCCAGCAGGTGGGCGAGCGGCAGGTAGAGGTACGTGGAGTCCCCCGGACCGCCCTTGACCAGCGGGAGGGTGGCGTCCTGGATCGCGCCCAGATTGCCGTGGGTGAGGCGGCAGCCCTTCGGCAGGCCGGTGGTGCCGGAGGTGTAGACGATCGACGCGTCCGCCTCCGGCGCGACGTCCGCGGCGCGCGCGAGGAGCTCGGCCTCGGGGGCCTGCGGCAGGCCGGGCAGCGCGTCCATCCCCACCACGGCACGCAGCGCGGGCAGGTGCTCCCGCAGCCCCTCGACCCGCGCCGCCTGCGCCGCGTCGTCGCAGACCACCACCACCGCCGCGGAGTCCGACAGCACCCAGACCAGCTCCTCCTCCCCGGCCGTCGGGTAGACGGGGACGAGGACCGCGCCTGCCGCGAGCACCCCGAAGTGGGTGTACGTCCACTGCGGCCGGGTCTCGGCCAGGACGGCCACCCGCTCGCCCGCGGCGACCCCGAGACCGAGCAGGGCCCGCCCGACGGCCATGACCTCCGCGCCCAGTTCCGCGTACGTGCGGGTCTGCCAGCCGGCGTCTCCCGGTGCCCGGAACCTGAGGGCGGTCTGCGGCCCGTACCGCTCCCCGGTCCACTGGGTGAACCGCGCCAGCGTGATCGGCCTGCCGTCGGCGTCCGTGTCCATCGCGTGCCCTCCCGGGAGTTGGTGACCCCCGACGCTAGGCATCCGGCGCGGCCCGGCGGCATGACCGGAAGCGTCACCCGCACTGGCCGCAGCGCTCATCCCGGCCGGGCCGGGCCGCCGCTTGCGTATCGCACGGCGGCGCGGGGAGCTACCGTCGGACCATGGGGAGGCGGACGATCACCGTGCACCACGTGCGGGCCCTGCTCGCGGGGGCCCGCGGCAGCGGCATCGACACGGTGCCGCTGCTCCAGGAGGCGCAGATCCCGCCACTGCTGCTGGGCGACGACCGGGCCCGGATCACGCCCGCGCAGTTCGCCCGCCTGTTCCGCGCGCTGTACCGGACCACGCAGGACGAGTTCCTCGGCCTGAGTCCGGTGCCCAGCCGCCCGGGCACGTTCGCGATGATGTGTTACGCCTCGCTCGGCTGCCGGGACCTGGGCGCGGCCATGGAGCGCGCGGCCGCGTTCTACGGGCTGTTCCCGGGCGGGCCGGAGCTGGCGCTCGACGTCGTGGGCGCGGAGGCGCGGTTCTCGGTGCGCAACGATTTCGCCCGGGACGAGGAACGCTTCCTCACCGAGTGCGTGCTGGCCATCTGGCACCGGCTGAGCAGTTGGCTGATCGGGCGGCGCATTCCCCTCGCGTACGCGGCCTTCGCGTACCCCCCGCCGCCGCACAGGGACGAGTACGAGATCCTCTTCGACTGCCCGGTGCGCTTCGGGGAGGCCCGGACGGGCGCCGCCTTCGACGCGCACTGGCTGACCGCGCCGCTGGTGCGGGACGAGCCCGCGCTGGACGCGATGCTGCGCCGCGCCCCCTTCGACCTGCTGTCGCGACCGGAGTACGGGACCACGGTCGCGGAGCAGGTCCGCCGGGCCCTGACCCGGCAGCTGCGCGCCTCGCCGCGGCTGCCGGGGCTGGGGGAGGTGGCGGCGCGCCTCGCCGTCTCCCCGGCCACGCTGCGTCGCCGGCTGCAGCAGGAGGGGACCTCGTTCCAGCAGCTGAAGGACCACGTCCGGCGGGACGCGGCGATCGCGGGGCTCGCGGAGAGCGGTGAGCCGATCGCGGAACTCGCTTCCCGGCTGGGCTTCTCGGAGGACACGGCGTTCCACCGCGCGTTCCGCCGCTGGACGGGCACGACCCCGGGCGCCTACCGCCTCACCTCCGGCGGCTAGAGCGGGCGTGGGGGTGGTGTCCTGAATACGGCGATCGCCCTGACCCGGCCGAAGAGCCGGCCGGGGCAGGGCGAGTCGTCGCTGCGGCGCTACGAGGTGTAGTAGCCGGCCACGTCGGCGATCAGATCGACCGATCCCGCGTTGTTGTAGAAGCTCACCTTCCCGTTCACCACGGGGACGACGACCAGATTCGGAATCGTCTGCCCGGCGGTGAAGTTCAGGTTCGACGCGCTGGTGCGGGTCGTGCCGTTCGGGTACACCGAGACATAGCTGCCCGTGGTGGGATCGGTGGCCGTGACGTTCAGGACCACGGCCGTGACCCCGCTCGCCGGGATCCCCGCCGTGCCCGTCGCCTGCAAGGTCACCGTCCCGCCCTGGCCCACCTTCGCCTTCGGCACACCCAGACCCTCACGCGTGTCCATCAACCGCGTCGGCGTCATCGGCTTGTACGTCGAACCCGAACCGTCCGTCGTGTAGTAACCGGCCACGTCCGCGATCAGATCGACCGACCCCGCGTTGTTGTAGAAGCTCACCTTCCCGTTCACCACGGGAACGACCACGAGATTCGGAATCGTCTGCCCAGCGGTGAAGTTCAGGTTCGACGCACTCGTGCGGGCCGTGCCGTTCGGGTACACGGACACGTGACTACTGGTGGTGGGGTCGGTGGCCGTGACGTTCAGGACCACGGCCGTGACCCCGCTCGCCGGGATCCCCGCCGTACCCGTCACCTGCAAGGTCACCGTCCCGCCCTGGCCCACCTTCGCCCTCGGCACACCCAGACCCTCACGCGTGTCCATCAACCGCGTCGGCGTCATCGGCTTGTACGTCGAACCCGAACCGTCCGTCGTGTAGTAACCGGCCACGTCCGCGATCAGATCGACCGACCCCGCGTTGTTGTAGAAGCTCACCTTCCCGTTCACCACAGGGACGACCACGAGATTCGGAATCGTCTGCCCAGCGGTGAAGTTCAGGTTCGACGCACTCGTGCGGGCCGTGCCGTTCGGGTACACCGACACGTGACTACTGGTGGTGGGGTCGGTGGCCGTGACGTTCAGAACCACGGCCGTGACCCCCGACGCCGGGATCCCCGCCGTACCCGTCACCTGCAAGGTGACCGTCCCGCCCTGGCCCACCTTCGCCTTCGGCACACCCAGACCCTCGCGCGTGTCCATCAACCGCGTCGGCGTGATCGGCTTGTACGTCCCCTGGCCCGAGGACGCGGGCGGCGTCACCGTCAGCGTGCCGCGCGGGTACTCGCTGCCGAGCGCCATGACGCTGATGTTCCAGTTGCCGGCCGGGGCCGTGCGCAGGTCCACCGTCGCCTTCAGCGTCCGGGCGTCCGCGGAGACCGAGACGGTCTTGGCCGTCAGCGGCGCCGGGCCGCCGGTCAGTTGGACGGTGTTGCTCATGCCCAGCGCCGTGCCCTGCACGGTGAGGGTCGCGACGGTGCCGCTCTGTGCGGTGTTCGGCGTGACCGTCCCGACGGACACGTCCTCGGCGCCGCAGGGCGCGGTGGTGCAGACGAGATCGGCTCGGTACGCCGTACCGTCCGCGCCGTCCGGCAGCCCGAGGACGAACACGCTCTGGTCTGCGCCCTGGCAGTTGTACGGGGACGAGGTGCCCGTGCAGAGGTTGAACCCGGAGTTGTTGTAGAGCGCGGGTTCAGGGATCGCCTGCCCGCCGTCCGTGGCGGTGATGTCGACCCTGAACCGGTCACCCGAAACGCTCGGCAGGACGGCACACACGCCGGTGCGCTCCGCGGAGAGCGTGCCGGTCAGCGGGCCGTACCCGTACGCGACCGACCCGGCGCGCGTGCACTCGGGCGCGGGGCCGGCGGCCGAGGCGAACCGCCAGACGTCGAGGCGGTAGGAGGCGGGCACGGACCAGTTCTCCGGGACCTGGGTGACGACCTGGTAGCCGGTGGAACCGGTGGCCCTGCACGCCCAGGTCTTCTGGTAGCAGGCGATGTCGCCGGCGCCGTTCATGACCAGCGTGTGCGTGCTGTCGTGGGCGTCGCGGACGTTGAAGCGAAGCCGGTCCGTGGCGGCGGTCGTGGTGATCCGGTGGCAGCGCAGGGTGCCGTTCGCACCGGACGTGCCGGTCGTGGCCGGCGCGCCGACCGCCGTCGCGGCGGAGGCGGTACAGCCCTTGGCCGTGGTGGTGACGTCCCGGCGGACCAGGGTGTGGCTGCGCGGAGCGTCCTGGCCCTCCAGGAGCACGGTGTACGCCTTGCCGGCGGTGAAGGAGCAGCTGCTGAGGCCGTCCGTCCGGAGCTGCTGGCCCGGGGTGGGGTGGTCGTAGCAGGAGGGCCCGTTGCCATCGGTGTCGATCAGGGTGATCGCGAAGTCCGGGTACAGCTCCGTGTCGTCCGGGAGGCCGTAGCGGATACGGAGGAGCTCGGAGGTGGAGTGTGCGTCCGCCGGAATGGTCAGGCAGTGCGAGAAGACGCCGTTGCCGGTCTCCAGGCGCACGGCCGCCGCGTCGTCGGCGAAGCTCCCGGCCGGCAGGACCTGACAGCCCGCCTGGAGCACGTCCGTACGGACGAAGTGGACGCCGTACGGACCGGTCGCGCCGGTGTCGTCGGCGTGCACCAGCGCACGGAACGGCGCCGTTCCGGTCAGGGCACATTCGCCGCGGACCAGATCGCCGGCGTCGCACTGCGCAGCGCCGTTCCGGTCGACCACCTCGACCTGGACGCTCACGCCCGCGCCTCCGCGCGAGGTGAGGGCCGCGATCCGCGCGCCCTGCGGGCTCGGCAGCTGCAGGCAGTGCGTCTGGCCGGCGGTGGCGAACGTACCCGCGTACCGCCCCTCGGCGACGGTGACGCAGTCCTCGGCGGCCGGCGCGGCCTGAGCGGCGCTCACCGGCAGGAGGAGCGCGGCGAGGACGGCGAGCAGGCACGTCACTGCGGTGGAAATCGGGCGTCTCGCTGACGCCGCAGTCGTTGGCATGAACCCCCCAGGGTGATGTGCGACGAGCGATCGTCGCACACCCGTGCGGGAGCGGAGCCAAAGGCTCCGGGACGGGGCGGCGCCCCCAGGCACATCCAGCCCCGCCTGCGCTTGAGGCGCGGGGTCCGGGGCGGAGCCCCGATCCGTGAGCCGCGCCCCCGACGCCCCCGACGGCCCCGACGGGCGACGGCTGCGACTCGCGGCCAGGAAAGGTGAGCTGCACGGTCAGCGACGTTCCTACCGGTCGGTCACTACCTTCGCCTCACCTGCCCCCACACGGACCCTTGGGAGAGCCGCCCATGCGATTCCGAAGCACCGCCCTGGCCGCCGTCGCCGCCCTGGCCCTCTCGGCCGCCGCCCCCGCCGCGACAGCCAACGCCGACGCCGACGCCACCGCCACCGAAGCCACCGCCCGCCCCGGAGACCTGGTCAGCAGCGCCCCGTCCGCCTTCCACCCGCTGCCCGGCCAGCCCACGAACACCAAGGCCTGGAAGATCCACTACCGCTCCACCACCGCCGACGGCGCCCCGAACACCGTCTCCGGCACCGTCATCGTCCCGCAGGACGGCCGCACCGGCCCGCGCCCGCTCATCACGTACGCCGTCGGCACCGTCGGCATGGGCGACTCCTGCGCGCCGAGCAACAACCTCCCCCACGGCACCGCCATGGAGGCCAACCTCATCCAGCAGCTCACCCTGCGCGGCTGGGCCGTGGTCGTCACCGACTACGAGGGCCTCGGCACCCCGGGCGTGCACACCTACACGGTGGGCCCCTCGGCCGGGCACGCCATGCTCGACGCCGCCCGCGCCGCCACCCGGCTCCCGGAGGCCGGCCTCCCGGCCGACACCCCGATCGGCATCATGGGCTACTCCCAGGGCGGCCAGGCCAGCAGCTGGGCTGCCGAGCTGCACGGCTCGTACGCGCCGGAGTTGAAGGTCAAGGGCACGGCGACCGGCGGCGTCCCGGCCGACCTGCTGAAGGTGGCCGACTTCAACAACGGTTCCTACGGCTCCGGGCTGATCTTCATGGCGGCCGCCGGCCAGGACGCGGCTTTCCCCGAGCTGGAGCTGGACTCCTACCTCAACCCCGCCGGCAGGCGGCTGGTCGCCGGCATGAAGGAGAACTGCGTGGCGATCGACGCCATCGCCGGCTCCTTCAAGCGCATCTCCGACCTGACCACCCGCAACCCGCTCGACCAGCCCGACTGGCAGGCCCGGCTGAACCAGAGCAGGCTCGGGCGCACCGCCCCGGCCGCGCCGGTGTACCAGTACCACGCGCTCGGCGACGAGTTGATCCCGTACGGCGTGGGCCGGGCGCTGCGCTCCGACTGGTGCGCGAGGGGCGCGAACCTCGAGTTCGACACCATCGTGATCGGTGAGCACGTCAGCGGCGTGATCACGCAGTCGCTCGCGGTCGGCAACTGGCTCGCGGACCGCTTCGCCGGGCGCGCCACGCACGCCAATTGCTGACGCGCCGCTCCCGCTCCGCCCCGCTCCGCGCTCCGCGCCTGCCCCGCCGCTCACCCCGCGGCGGGGCAGGACCGCGTCCCGGACGGCAGCCTCCCGTCGAGCAGGAAGTGGTCCACGTACTCCCGTACGCAGGGCGAGGACACGTAGCCGGTGTGCCCGTCCCCCTTGTAGTCGACGATCACGGCCGAGCCGAGCCGCTCGGCCGTCTCCTCCGTCCACTCGTAGGGGGTCGCCGGGTCGCCGCGGGTCCCGACCAGCAGCATCCGCGGGGCGCCCGGGCGGTCGATCCGCCGGATGAAGTCGGTGCCGGCGGGTCGCCCGTAGCAGGAGAGCACCGTCATCAGCTGGAGCGGCCCGAAGATCTTCGAGGCCTTGAGGAACTCGCCCTCCAGGGCGGCCAGTTCCTTCTCGATGGCTGCCGGGCCGGCCGTGGCGTCCGACCGGTCCGGGTCGTCCGCGCAGCTCACGGCGAGGAGCGCAGCCTCGGGGTTGTCGGCGGGCACCGTCCCCGGGCCGGCGTCCTGCTCGGCGTCGCCGGGCGCCTCGGCCGGTCCGCCGAGCTGGAGCAGCGCCGCCGGGTCGCCGCCCCGCTCGGCGGTCGCCAGCGCGTCGGCGAGCGCGGGCCACATGAGCGGTGAGTACAGGGCGGTACCGATCGCCCCGACGAGGTCCTGGCCGGTGACGTACGAGCCGTCGTGGCCGACCAGGGGCTCCTCGTCGAGCCGGGTGACCAGGGCTTCGACCTTCTCCTTGGCGGTGCGGGTGTTGGTCCCGTAGACGCAGTCCTGCTGGTGGGCGCACCAGGTCAGGAAGTGCTCCAGGGCCCGCTGCTGGCCGCGCGCCGAGGTGAGGGCCTGCTCCGCCAGCGGCTCGGTGAGGGTGTCGACGCCGTCGAGGACCATGCGCCCGGTGCTGCGGGGGAACTGCGCCGCGTAGACGGCACCGAGCTTGGTCCCGTAGGAGAAGCCGAGGTAGTGGAGCTTCTCGTCGCCGAGTGCCCGGCGGATCGCGTCCATGTCGCGGGCGACGTGGACGGTGCCGACGTACGGGAGGACCGGGCCGGAGGCGAGCTCACAGCGTCGGGCCACGGCCCGCAGGGCGGCCAGCTGCGCGGCGGCGTCGGCCCCGGCGTCCTCGTCGGCCTGCCGGGAGCCGCCGCAGGAGACGGGCTCGCTGTGGCCGACCCCGCGCGGGTCGAAGGCGACGAGGTCGTAGCGCTCGCCGAGGTCGGCGAAGGCGTCGGGATCGGCGGCCAGACCCGCGATGCCCGGGCTTCCGGGGCCGCCGAAGTTGAGCAGGAGCGAGCCGAGGCGCTTCGTGCGGTCGGTGGCCGGTATCCGGGCCAGGGCGATCTCGACGGTGCCCTTGCCGGGGGCCGCGTGGTCGAGGGGCACCGTGACGGTCCCGCACCGCATCCCGGCCGGTACGGGCCGTTCGGGGCACGGCCCCCACCGGATGCGGGCGGCTGCGGGTGCGGAGCCCGGGCCGGGGTCGGGGGCGGGGTCGAAGCGGGGGCCGGGAGCCGCTCCGAGGCAGGCCAGGACCAGCACCCAGGCGGCGGCGACACGGGAACCGCCGCGGGAACGGGGGCGGCGTCGGGGGCGGGAACGGTGCACGGCGCCCTCCTCGGGCTTCCCCCCGGACCGCTGGAGCGGTCAGCCCACCATAAGCGCCCCGGTGCGCCCCCGCCCCTCGGCCGGGCGGAGGCCTGACGGGCCCGGGGCGTGGCGGCCTGGTGACCTGGCGGCCATGGGAAACCCGGGGAGGGACCCGGAGGGACCCGGGAGGGAACCGGCAGGGAACCGGCAGGGAACCGGGAGGGAACCTAGCGGGGCCCCCGGTACAGCTCGTCGATCTCGCGTGCGTAGTCGCGGGCGATGGCGCCCCGCTTGAGCTTCAGCGAGGGGGTCAGGTGGCCGCGCGCCTCCGTGAAATCCCCCTGGAGGACGGCGAAGCGGCGGATCGACTCGGCGCGCGACACCAGCCGGTTCGCCTCGTCCACCGCCCGCTGGAGGTCCGCCCGCAGCTCCTCGTCCCGCACCAGCTCGTAGATCGGCACGCCCTGCTTCTTGTGCATCTGGCGCCAGTGCAGCAGGCCGTCCGGCTCCAGGGTGATCAGGGCGGTGATGTAGGGCCGGTTGTCGCCGATCACCATGCACTGGCCGACCAGGGGGTGGGCTCGCAGCCAGTCCTCCAGGGGGGCGGGGGCCACGTTCTTGCCCCCGGAGGTGATGATCAGGTCCTTCTTGCGTCCGGTGATCGTGAGGTACCCG
Source organism: Streptomyces sp. NPDC048349 (assembly GCF_040651925.1). Taxonomy (NCBI): domain Bacteria; kingdom Bacillati; phylum Actinomycetota; class Actinomycetes; order Kitasatosporales; family Streptomycetaceae; genus Streptomyces; species Streptomyces sp. NPDC048349. The sequence continues at coordinate 35,329 of NZ_JBEZLA010000036.1, forward strand.
TCGGCGTCGAGCTCGCCGATGTCGCCGGTCGGCAACCAGCTCCCGTACGGGACGCCCTGGCCGCTGTTCCAGTACCCGGCGAAGACGTGGCGCCCGCCGAGCAGCACCTCGCCGTCGTCCGCGATCCGCACGGCCGTACCGGGCAGCGGCCAGCCGACCGTGCCGAGCCTCGGCCGCTGCGGCGGGGTCACCGTCGAGGCGCCGGTCGTCTCCGTGAGCCCGTACCCCTCGAAGACCTCGATGCCGGCGCCGGTGTAGAACGCGGCGAGGCGGCGGCCGAGCGGGGATCCGCCGCTGAGGACGTAGCGGACGCGGCCGCCGAGCGCGGCCCGGATCCGCCGGTAGACGAGCGGGTCGTACAGCGCCCTGGCGACGCGCAGTCCGAGCCCGGGCCTCCTGCCGTCCACGGCCTTCTCGCCCAGGCGCTGCGCGAGGCGCGCGGCCCGGTCGAAGGAGGAGGCCCGGCCCATCTTCTCGGCGGTGGCCCGGGCGGTGTTGTAGACCTTCTCCAGGACGTACGGGATGGCGAGGAGGAAGGTCGGCCGGAATCCGGCGAGGTCCGCGAGGAGCTCTTCGGTGGCGATGCTGGGGGCGTGGCCGAGTTTCACCCGGGCCCGCATGCAGCCGACGGCGACCATCCGTCCGAAGACGTGGGACAGCGGCAGGAAGAGCAGGGTGGAGGCCGGGTCCTTGCTGACCGACTTGAAGACGGGGTGCAGCAGCTCCACCGCGTTGTCCACCTCGGCGAAGAAGTTGCCGTGCGTGATCACGCAGCCCTTGGGCTGCCCGGTCGTGCCCGAGGTGTAGATCAGGGTGGCGACGGAGTCCGGGGTACGGGCGGCCCGCCGTGCGTGCACCACCGCGTCGGGCAGGTGCTCCCCGGCCTTGGCCAGCCGGGCGAGGGCGCCGGTGTCGAACTCCCACAGGTGCGCGAGCCAGGGCAGGTTGGACCGCTCGGCGCTGACGATCCGCGCCTGCGCGGTGTCCTCGACGGCGCAGGCCACGGCGCCGGAGTCGTGGAGGATCCAGCGGGCCTGGAGCGCGGAGGAGGTGGGGTAGATCGGTACGGTGACCAGCCCGGCGGCCCATCCGGCGAAGTCGAGCAGGGTCCACTCGTAGGTCGTACGGGCCATGATGGCGAGCCGGTCGCCTTCCCGCAGGCCTTCGGCGATGAGCCCTTTCGCGACGGCGAGCACCTCGGCGGCGAACTGCGCCGCGCTCACGTCCCGCCAGGTCCCGTCCCGGTCCTTGCGCGCGAGGACCGCCTCTCCGGGCGCTTCGCGCGCGTTGCCGAAGGGGATGTCGCCGAGCGATCCGCTCTGCGGCACGACCGCCAACGGGGGCATCCGCACCTCGCGCACCACCCCGTCGACCATGGTCTTGAGGGGCTCCACGGGCGCGACGGGCGCGGCGGGCCTGACCGGCCTCAACTCGGCTTCCACGGTGCACTCTCCTCGGCCGGGTAGTGAGTTACCGCCGGTAATGTAGGCAGGGCCGGGCCCGCCCGACCACCCCCCGGACCCGTTCTTCACGCAGGCTCCACGCCGCCGCCCCACTCCCGGCCGGATGAAGTACCCGCCCAGGTGCGGACGAACGGCCCCGAACGGCAGTGGCTGCATTTATCTACGAAATCAAAAAGAGGGCCACTGGATGCGGCCCCCTCTTTTTCTGCCCGAGATTCAGCCGAGCAGCGCCTTGACCGCAGTGATCACCGGCACGCCGGCTTCTCCGACGAGCGCCGCGATTCCGGAAAACGTCCGGAGCAGTTTCCTGAAGCGGTCCTCGGGCGGATTCGAACTGATCTCCTCGATCGCCGCATCCACCTCGGCCCGGTCGCTGTCGTCCAGGTGCTTGCGCATCTCCCGGACTTCCTCGAGGAGCGTCTGCAGGGCCGACGCCTCCGCCTCCGGGCCGCCCACGCGCTTTCCGCCGGCCACGATGTCACCGGAGCCGGTGTGCTCCGCCCTGCCGATGCTCCCGGCCC